>DAOVHK010000127.1 GCA_030671905.1 Clostridia bacterium
ATTTTGCCACTCCCATCCTGGAAGAATTAAAACAAAATATTCCGGAAGAGGCGGATAAAGTCTTGGGTGTTCTCGATGTGGACATTTTCGTTCCCGCACTGAACTTCATCTTTGGTCAGGCAGACCTGGGTAGAAACGCGGCTTTGATTTCTTTAACTCGCTTGCGGGAAGAGTTCTATGGAAATAGTAAGAATGAGAAAATCTTCTTTTACAGGGTAGTTAAGGAATCGGTTCACGAATTGGGACATACTTTCGGTTTAAGGCATTGTGACAATCCGAAATGTGTGATGCGCTTTTCCAATGATATTCGGGACACTGATATAAAAGGAGCAGATTTTTGCGAACAGTGCAGAGAAAAACTGGAGATAAAGCTAAGATGAGAAGAAAAGTTATTCTTTTTTTGATAGTGTCCTGTTTAATGGTCCTCAACTGTTGCCGAAAAAAAGAGGTCAAAGTCAATTATAAGGAGATAGAGAAGAAAAGAAAGGCAATGGTGGTTGAGCAGATTGAGAAGAGGGGAATAAAAGATAGGCGGGTTCTGGAAGTAATGGAGAGAGTTCCCAGACACGAGTTTGTCCCGGAAAAATATAGAGCTTTTGCCTATGAGGATTCTCCTCTTCCCATAGGGGAAGGGCAGACTATTTCTCAGCCCTATATTGTCGCCTTAATGACAGAATCTTTGAATTTAGAAAGCGATGAGAAGGTATTGGAAGTGGGCACAGGTTCCGGTTACCAGGCAGCTATACTTTCCGAACTGGTTCGGGAAGTGTATACGATTGAGATAGTGGAGCCATTGGCTGAAAGGGCAGAAGAGCTTCTCCGGAATTTGGGTTATAAAAATGTGAAGGTAAAATACGGTGATGGATATCTAGGCTGGGAAGAGTATGCGCCTTTTGATGGAATTATAGTGACTTGTGCTCCTGACCATATTCCCCAGCCTCTAATTGACCAACTTGCCGAAGGTGGCAGGATGGTGATACCTGTGGGGGAAGTCCATTTTACCCAGTTTCTTAAGCTCGTAGAAAAAAGAGAAGGAAAAGTGACTATGCGGAATGTAATTCCTGTCAGGTTTGTTCCTATGACTGGCGATGAGGTGGAAAAACAGAAGAGGTGAATTTACACAATGGAGTATCAGGGCTTCATTACCAAAGATTCTGTTCCTTTCGATCCCCTTGAGTTAGCAAGGGAGACCGAAAAGCTATGTATAAAGGGTTCTTCCCGCAAATATACAAATTTCTACTGTGCAGGAGTATATGGGGGAATTTCTACTGGTTATCTTGTGGGTTGCTGTTTAAGATGTGTGTTTTGTTGGGTTTCCTTCTCCCGGGATTTCCCATACAAAAATGGAAAATTCTTTACTCCTGAGGAGATTTTTGAGAGGCTCGTTTCCAATGCCAGAAAGGCAAAGGTTAAGAAATTACGCGTATCTGGTGGAGAACCGACTCTGGGGAAAGCGCATCTACTTAGACTTCTGGACCTGGTTGAGGATACTAATTTCTTCTTTGTTCTGGAGACAAATGGGATTCTTTTGGGTAAAGAGCCAGAATATGTGAGGGCTCTAAAGAAATATAGAAATCTCTATGTCAGAGTCTCCATAAAGGCGGGCACTCCCGAAGGGTTTGAGAGGAGGACAGGGGGGAAGGGTGAGTTTTATGAACTGCCCTACCTGGCTGTGGAGACCTTGAAGAGAGAAGACTTATACTTTCGGGTGGCCCCAATGAGTGATTCCCGGTTGATGCCTAAAGAGGAAAGAAGAGAAATGATAAGAAAATTGAAGGAGATTGGCTATAAAGACTATCTGGAAGAAGAGACTTGTGATCCCTATGATACTTCGGTTAAAAGGTTAAGAAAGGCTGGCTTTTCTATATTTTAGCCTTGGAGTCCTCCCGAAAGGGAGGTTCGGGCGACCACAAGGGTCGCCCCTACGCGATTCGCAAGGAGTCCAGGAAAATATAATGAGAGTAGTTATGGTTAAGGTTGGTTGTTGTGGATTTGCCGTGGCCAGGGAGAGGTATTATGAGAATTTTGAAGTTCTGGAGATACAGAAAACCTTCTACCAGTTCCCCAGGTTGAAAACTGTCCTTAAATGGAGGGAAGAGGCTCCTAAGGGATTCGAATTTACCTTAAAGGCTCCCCAGTTGATAACTCACTTGCCATCCAGCCCGACCTATAGGAAACTGGGCTATTCAATTCCGGAAAAAGAGAAGGCAAACTATGGGTTCTTCAAGCCAACCGATGTGGTCTTTGAAGCGTGGAAGAAGACTTTAGAAATAGCCCAACTTCTGGAAGCGAAAATAGTTATTTTTCAGATGCCACCCAGCTTCCAGCCCACTGTGGAAAATAAGAGGAATATGAAAAAATTCTTCAAGAAAATCAAAAGGCAGGGTCTCCGTTTAGTCTGGGAACCAAGGAGAAAATGGGAGGGGAAGGATATAAAGAATCTCTGTTCTGAACTGGGATTGATTCACTGTGTTGACCCTTTTAAGGCTGAGGCTATTCCTGGAGAGTTTGCCTATTTTCGCCTCCATGGGATGAGTGGGTACAGATATCGTTATACTGATAGAGACCTTAGGAAACTCAAAGTAAGATGTAAAGAAAAAAAAGAAATATATTGTATGTTTAACAATATTTATATGTTTGAAGATGCCTCGAGATTCAAGAAGGTGGCGGGAAAATAGCGGGAAGACTATCACCTTTTGAGCGATGCTTATTAGGATGAATCCCGCCCCTCAGGGAGGGGCTGGATGAATGTCTAAGGAGTTTAAAATGTGTTTTACAAGAACTTTTCTTTCTTTTGTTTTTCTCTTTTTCTGTATTTTCTCTCAAGGGGTAGCAGAGGCTTATGAGTCTAAGGTTCGTCGAGCTCGCTGGAGTGGTTCATTCTATGATGACTCACCCAAGGTTTTAAGGGAGACCGTTGAGGGTTTCCTTAAGAAAGTCGACCAGGAGAAACTTCCGGGAGATTTAATAGCACTAATTTCACCCCATGCAGGCTACATATATTCAGGTCAGGTGGCAGCCTATGCCTACCGTCAGCTTGAGGGGGAGGATTTTGATACTGTAATTCTTCTGGGACCGAGCCACCGTGTGCCTGTTAGGGGAGCTTCTGTTTATGCTCAAGGGTGGTGGAAAACTCCCCTGGGAAAAGTTAAAGTAGATTCTGAACTTGCTAAAGAAATCATTAATAAACATCAATTATTCCATTTTGATGAGAAAGCCCACAAGGATGAACATTCCCTGGAAGTACAGCTTCCGTTTCTTCAGGCAACTTTAAAAGATTTCAAGATAGTTCCCATAGTTGTCAATGATAGTTCTGGAGAGTTCTGCCAGCTTTTGGCCGATGCTATTGTGCGTTCAAAAGGCAAGAAGAAAATACTCATAATTGCCTCTACAGATATGTCCCATTTTCACCCTTACGGGAGGGCGTGTCTGATAGATGGAGTAGCAATCCGCGACTTAGAGAATTTTAATCTGGATAGTTTAAGGAAACACGTGATTAGTGGAAAAACAGAGCTCTGCGGTGGGGCAGCTGTATTTACTGCAGTTCTGGCTGCAAAAGCATACGGAGCAAATAGAATAAAGCTATTGAGATATGCAAATTCTGGAGATGTGACTGGAGATAAGAGAAAAGTGGTGGGGTATGGTGCTTTTGCCATAATGCGCCTGAAAGATGAAGAGATGACTCCTGAATTGGAGAAAGAAAAAGGAGGTAAGAAAATGTTAAATGAAGAACAACAGAAAGTTCTTCTGGGTATCGCACGCAAGACAATCGAGGAGCATATACAGACGGGGAAGATACCAGAGTTTAATGTAGAGGACCCTCTGTTGAAAGAGAAAAGGGGTGTCTTCGTAACTTTACATAAAAAGGGAATGCTTCGCGGCTGCATCGGGTATATTATGCCTATGGAAGAGCTCTACAAGGCTGTTTCCAAAATGGCGATTCAGTCATCCACTGGTGACCCTCGTTTTCCACCAGTGAGGTCTGAAGAGTTTGACGAGATTGAAATTGAGATTTCTGTGTTGACGGTGCCAGAAAGAATTAACAGCGTAGATGAGATAGAAATGGGGAAACACGGTGTGATTGTAAAGAAAGGCTACCAGCAGGGAGTCTTTCTGCCCCAGGTGGCTACTGAAACTGGCTGGTCAAAAGAGGAGTTTTTGAGTCGGCTCTGTTATGACAAGGCACATTTGCCAAAGGATGCCTGGAAGGATAAAGA
>DAOVHK010000153.1 GCA_030671905.1 Clostridia bacterium
ACCAATGAAAGCAGACGGTTGAACAATCTTATAGAAAACATACTTGATTTTTCGAAGATAGAAGCAGGAATGAAAGAATACCAGTTTGAGGAGACAGACATAGCCGAACTAACAAAGGATGTTGCCTCTCATTTTCAGGAGCAGGTTGACCGAAAAGAATTTTTAATAACAAGTGAGATATCAAATCAAATGCCAAAAGTTTTAGCAGACAGAGAGGCGATCTCCCGGATTCTATTCAATTTGCTCGATAATGCTTTAAAATATTCTGGCAAAATCCGGTGTGTATTTCTCCGGGCTTGGGCTGATGGAGAAAGCGTATTCCTGGAAGTGCAGGATGAAGGGATGGGTATCAGCAAACAAGATCAGAAGAAAATTTTTGAGAAGTTTTACAGGACTGATGATGCGAGGGAAAGCGACATCAAGGGAAGTGGCATAGGGCTAACCCTGGTGGCCCATATCATCAAAGCTCATGGAGGTGAAGTCTTATTGGAAAGCGATGTGGGAAAGGGGACAAAAGTTACGGTGAGGCTACCCGTAAAACGAAAATCGGATAAAAAAGGTAGATAAAAATGGATAAGATTTTAATTGTCGAGGATGACAAGGCTATTCTCATGGGATTAAAAGATGACCTGGAGTTCGAGGGATACGAAGTCTCTATAGCCCTGGACGGCAAGGAAGGTTTGAAGCAGGCAATTGATCAGGAGTTCCATTTGATAATCCTTGATATTCTGCTTCCGGAACTGAATGGTTACGAAGTATGCAAGAAACTCAGGGAGGCAAACGTAGATACACCAATTCTGATGATTACAGCAGCAAGAACTGAGGAGATGGATAAAGTGTTAGGTTTGGAATTGGGCGCTGATGATTATTTGACAAAACCTGTTGGCTCAAGGGAGTTGGTGGCGAGAGTGAAGACTATTTTAAGAAGGGTAAGACAAAAGGAGAAGATTGGAGAAATTTACAAATTTGGTGACATATCCATAAATTTTAAAAGCCACGAGGTTCTTAAAACCGGGGAGAAATGACACTTAACAGCTTTAGAATTTAAGCTGCTCAAGCTCTTCATCGAACACAAAGGAGAAGTACTGACAAGAGATATGATACTGGATGAAACGTGGGACGAAACAATTGTTTCTCCCAGAACCATAGACCCACACATCGTCCACCTGAGAAAAAAGATAGAGAAAGATCCCGCAAACCCAGAGTATATAGTTGGTATCAGGGGGGTTGGATATAAGTTTAACGGCTAAGAAAATCTCAACTGTAACTTATCTAAAACTCAACTCAATCTTAATCATTCATCCAGATGAATTTGTTATTATTACCCTGTAAAAAAAATTATAGGGAGGTATAATTATGAATCGAGCAAAAAAATTTATTTGTTTCATCGTAGGAGCATTTTTTGTGTTTTCTCTTGCTCCTATACAGGAAGCTCTGTCACAAGAATCAGCCGGGGAACTTTACGAAGCCGCATTGTTTAAGAAGGAAGCAGAAGGAGACCTGGAAGGAGCTATTCAACTATTCATTAATATAATTACGAAGTTTTCTGAAGAAAGAAAAATTGCTGCGAAAGCTCAGCTTCAAGTAGGGATGTGCTATGAAAAATTAGGATTGAATCAAGCGCAAAAGGCTTATCAGAAAGTAGTAGAGAATTATCCTGAGCAAACGGAAGCAGTCAAACTGGCTAATGAAAAACTATCTCTTCTCTTAAGAGCCAAAGCCGTTGCCGGAACCGGAAATAAGGAATTTAGTATCAGAAGGGTAAAAGAAGGGACAGATGTGGGTTTTGAAGGAGCGGTTTCACCAGACGGCAGATATCTCTCATATGTGGATTGGGAATCCGGCGACCTCGCCGTTTATGAAATCGCCACGGGAAATAAGCACCGTCTTACGAACAAGGGTTCCTGGGATAAATTAAATGAATTCGCATATTATTCCAGGTGGTCGCCCGACGGCAAACAGATTGTCTATGATTGGTATAATACGAAGGAAGACTTAATGGAATTGCGTATTATCGGGTTTGACGGCTCGAAACCCCGAATTCTCTATAGCAATAAGGAAGGAGAACGGTCTACAACGTACGGTTGGTCCCCCGACAGCAAACAAATTCTGACAATTTTGATTAAAGAAAACGGAGAAACCCAGGTAGTCCTGGTTTCCTCTGAGGATGGGTCTGTACGCGTTCTCAAAACACTGGAACTAGGCTTTGAGAATCAGAATATGAACTTTTCACCGGACGGAAGCTATATCGTGTATGACTTTCAACAAAAAGAAGATTCTCCGGAAAGAGATATCTCCCTTCTGTCAACCGATGGAAGCCGTGAAATTTCACTGGTTGAGCACCCTGCCAATGATTATGTGCTCGGCTGGGCGCCGGATGGGAAAAATATCCTTTTTGCCAGCGACCGCAGGAATAGCCTGGATGCCTGGGTTATTCAATTCTCAGATGGAAAAGTTCAGGGGACACCCAAACTGGTCACACCGAATATTGGGAAAATATGTTATCCGAAGGGATTCACCCGGAACGGTTCTTTCTACTACGAAATATATGACGATGCGATGGATATTTATTTTGGAGAACTCTCTCCGGAGACAGGCAAAATAATCGGTCTGCCGAAAAAGCTGAGTACACGTTTTGAGGGGTCCCTCGATCAACCCGAATACTCACCTGACGGGAAATACATTGCCTATACTTCTGTATGGACCAGTCAGCCCTCAATCAGTATTCAATCCCTTGAAACCGGAAAGATTCAGGAATTCCCATCTAAACTCTTACAAAACATTCGTAACCCCCGTTGGTCTCCGGATAGCCGTTCCATTATTGTTTTGGGCTTTGATTGGAAGGGGAAAAGGGGGCTATATCGCATTGATGCCCAATCGGGAATCTCCACACTTTTGGTGCCACCCAGTAAATCGGTCACTGAGAGGTTGCTGGGACGACACGAATGGTCCCGTGACGGGAAAGCTATTTTTCTGGAGCGACTTTCCAGCAATATGACTCAGTCTATTATGTTAATGGAGTTAGAAAGTGGCACAGAAAAGGAACTCTATCGTGGTGAATCCAATTCCAGAGGATTCAGATTTTCTTGTTCACCAGACGGTAAATGGTTGGCTTTTTTGTCAATGGGAGTTAAGGAATATGTTTTGAGAATCATGCCGGCTGATGGAGGAGAATATCGAGAACTCTATAGGTTTAAGCCAGATAACGTTCAACTTTATTACCAAAAATTAATGTGGACTCCCGATGGAAAGTACATTCTCTTTGAAAAATTTCAACTCGCAGAAAAGAAATTCAGCTTATGGCGAATTTCCATAGAGGGCGGAGAACCACAGGAACTTGGATTAAAATCGGACTCTTATATTGTTGCAAATATTCATCCCGATGGGCGACATATCGTGTTCGCATCTCCCGCATCCACCGGTGAAAATTCAGGAAACTGGGTAATGGAAAACTTTCTTCCTGTTACTGAAACCAAAATTTCAGGATCATTAAGGTCATTGCTAACTATAGAAATA
>DAOVHK010000005.1 GCA_030671905.1 Clostridia bacterium
TCTGTCTCAATTCTTTGTTGTTTACATTTAAAACGCCAATTACCCTGTTTTTAACTTTGAGAGGAACGGAAACAAAAGACTTAGAAGTATATTTTTCATTACTCTCTTTAAAAAAACGCTTATCGGTTTCTATATTTTCACAAAGAATCGGCTCTCCCTCCTCAGCCACTTTTCCGGCAATGCCTTTTCCAATGGGAATGCGGGTGTTCTTCACCACTTCCTCAGGCAGACCTCTTGCTGCTACAATCTCCAGCATGTTTGTCTCCTTGTCTATCAACATTAGAGAGCCTATTCCCGTTCTTAAAAGTCGAGTGGCATTGGTCACAATCAATTTCGCCAACTGGTTTACTTTCACTATCCCACTGGTGGTTACGCCGAATTCATAAATTCCTAAGAGGAAGGACAGGAGGTTTTCCAGGTCTTCTACATGCTTTTTTATCTCATCTTCTGCTCTATTCAACTTGACTCGTAACTCTCTTTCTTTGCCATATTTTCCGACTAGATAGATTATGGCCACAACTAAAACCAGAATTGTTGCCAGTATTAGAGAAAATTCCATCCCATCCACCTATCTTTAATGTCTTCTTACTATATCCTTAATCTTCATCAGTCTGGTAAGATTGCTTCTTTCCAGTTCCTCCAGCTTCATGCTAATATAACTGATAGTTTCAAATATATTGGGAATCAATATATGCTCTAAGGCATTGACTCTCCGTCGTGTCCTCTCGATCTCATAAGAGAGCATCTCTAACTCTCTTTCCTTTTCCGCAAGTTCCACCATCTTTGGTATTAGTTCCCTATACCTTTTCAATGCCCTGTCCAGCTCCATAGAGGTAGTAAGAAGTCCGTAAGAAAAGTAGTCGCCCTCTATGTTAAGTCTATATCTGGGAATCCTGAGATTCATAAGGGGAACATAGGTGACTTCAAGATTAGTCTCCAGCTGACTGAACATTAATGCTTCATCTAAAAACTCTCTTCCCATAGTCAACCTGGCAATAAGGAAAGACCCATAGGCCTGGAACAATTCTATCTCAACTGTCAGGCGAAGTTCCTTAATCTCCTCTATCAGAGATAAGAAATTACGCATCAGTTCATCCTGTTTATCCTTAAGCAATTTGTGTCCTCGACGGGCAAGGATTAACCTTTTCTTCAATTTCAAAAGCTCCATCCTTGTGGGATTAACAGCAAGCCTCATAGTTGCTTCCTTTCAACTCTTTCCATATACTTCTGTATCTCTTTTTCCTTCACCCTCTTCAGTTCTTCCCTGGGTAACATTTTGAGAAGCTCCCAGCCAATATCCAGGGTCTTCTCCAAACTCCTCTCCTCATATTCTCCCTGAGTAACAAACTTTTTCTCATATTCATCAGCAAATTGAGAGAATCTCTTATCTGTTTCTGAGAGAGCAGCCTCTCCCAGGATTATTGCCAGTTCCTTTGCCTCCTTGCCCCGGGCATAGGCAGCAAAGAGCTGAGAAGTTACATTTCCATGGTCTTCCCTTGTTTTCCCTTCTCCAATTCCCTTCTCTTTTAGCCTGGAAAGGGAGGGAAGAACATCTATTGGTGGTGAAATGCCCTTTTTGTGGAGCTCCCTCGATAAGATTATCTGCCCCTCGGTGATATAGCCTGTCAAATCGGGAATGGGATGGGTCTTATCATCTTCGGGCATAGTTAAGATGGGTATCAAGGTAATTGAGCCTTTTTTGTCTTTTATTCTTCCTGCTCTCTCATAAATTGTTGCCAGGTCAGTATACATATAACCAGGATATCCTCTCCGTCCAGGAACCTCTTTTCTGGCAGCTGATACTTCTCGAAGAGCATCGCAATAGTTGGTCATATCGCTCAGGATTACCACCACATGCATATCCCTGCGAAAAGCCAAATATTCGGCAGCAGTCAGAGCTACCCGGGGAGTAGCCAACCTCTCAATCGCCGGGTCATCAGCAAGATTGATGAACAGCACAGCTCTCTCAATTGCTCCTGTCTTCTTGAAATCTGTAATGAAAAAATTGGCTTCTTCAAAGGTAATCCCCATTGCTCCAAAGACAACGGCAAACTTTTCCTCGATATCAGTTCCTTTACCTCGAGAAATAACCTTTGCCTGCCTGGCAATCTGAGCGGCAAGCTCATTGTGGGGAAGCCCGGAGCCTGAAAAGATTGGTAGTTTCTGACCCCTTACCAGTGTATTCATTCCATCTATTGCACAAATACCGGTTTGAATAAATTCTGAAGGGTAGTTCCGGGCATCGGGGTTGATTGGACTACCATTTATATCCTCTCTACTCTCGGCAAGTATAGCCGGCCCTCCGTCAATGGGACGTCCCAATCCATCAAAAATTCTTCCCAGTATATCAATGGAGACAGGGAGCTCTACCCTTCTCTCCAGGAATCTCACCCGCGATTCTATAAGATTTAGACCTGTGGTGCCCTCAAAGAGCTGGACGAGAACCTTGCCACCATCTACTTCCAGCACTCTTCCCCTTCTTACCTCTCCACTGGCAAGAGTAATCTCCGCTATCTCATCGTATTTAACTCCCGCAGTATCTTCAACGAGAATCAAAGGTCCGGCAATACTGGAAACTGTAAGATACTCCCTTTGCATTGGAATCCTCTCCGACGCAGAGCTATCGCTCTGCAGCTATATTTTTGTTTCGCTGCTCCTTTTTTCCTCTATCTCCCTTGTCATCTCTTCTTCTATCAGGTCAAATTTCTCCTTTTCTTTTTCATCGATGAATTTCATCCGGGATATTTTTTCTTTCACTTTGAGCTTTAAAAGTTTGGAGAACTCCACATCCTCCTTCAATAACTCCTGGGAGAGACGGAAAAGTTTGATTATAACTTTAAGCATTCGATACTGCTTCTTTATTCCTGTATAAGCATCCTGCGGGTCAAAGGCATGCTGATGGAGAAAATCTTCCCTTATCGACTTTGCCGTCTCTAAAATTAATCTATCCTCAGGAGAGAGCGCTTCCAATCCCACCAACCTCACCAGCTCTTCCAGAGATGCTTCCTCCTGAAGGATGCGCATCGCCTCTGAGCGTAGCTGGAGATAATCTTTAGCCACTTCTTTAGATAAGTATTCCTCAATATTATCCAGATAGAGCGAATAACTGTTCAGCCAATTGATTGCCGGAAAGTGGCGCTGATAGGCAAGTTTATCCTCCAGACTCCAGAAGACCTTTACCATGCGCAGAGTTGCTTGAACCACAGGGTCGGAAAGGTCACCGCCAGGGGGAGAAACAGCACCAATTATAGAAAGGGAACCTTCTCTCTGATCCTGGCCTTGACAGATAACTCTGCCAGAGCGCTCATAAAACCCGGCTACCCGGGCAGCCAAATAGGCAGGATAACCTTCCTCTCCAGGCATCTCCTCCAGCCTTCCCGACATCTCTCTCATCGCCTCTGCCCAGCGGGAAGTCGAATCTGCCATAATAGCCACTTTATATCCCATATCCCGGAAATATTCCCCAATTGTAGCCCCGGTATAAACAGACGCTTCCCGGGCAGCTACTGGCATATTGGAAGTATTGGCAATCAGGACAGTCCTCTTCATCAGAGGCTCTCCCGTGCGAGGGTCCTTTAACCTGGGCATTTCCATTAAAACATCGCACATCTCATTTCCCCTCTCGCCACAGCCAACGTAAATAATGATATCTGCGTCTGCCCACTTAGCCAACTGGTGGAGAACTACAGTCTTCCCGCTCCCGAAAGGACCAGGAATACAGGCAGTACCACCCTTAGTGATAGGGAAGAAGGTGTCGATTACCCTTGTTCCTGTGTAAAGAGGGAGAGTCGGAGGGAGTTTTTCTTTATAGGGTCTCTCCTGTCTGACAGGCCACCTCTGGAGCATACTCAAAGAAACTGTGGAGCGAGAATGGGACGGCCGAATGCGGGCAATGGTATCTTCTACTTTAAATTCTCCCTTACGAATCTCCACAACTTCACCTTCAACTTCCGGAGGCACCATTATCTTATGTGTTATCAGAGTGGTCTCCTGGACTTCTCCGATTATATCACCTGAGATAACCTTATCTCCCTTTTTAACCAGAGGTTTGAACTTCCATCGCTTTTCCCGGTCAATTCCAGGGATGTAGAGTCCTCTGGTAATGTAATTTCCCGCTTTCTCTCTTATTTTGTCCAGAGGCCTTTGAATTCCGTCATAAATAGAGGAAATTAACCCGGGAGCTAACTCCACTGATAGCGGCCCACCTGTGGATACAACGGGTTCCCCAGGGCCCAGCCCAGCAGTCTCTTCGTATACCTGGATAGAGACCCTGTTCCTCTTCAACTCAAGCACTTCACCAATCAACCCGGGAGTCCCCACGCGCATCACCTCGTACATTTTCACTCCCGGCAGTCCTTCAGCAACCACCAGAGGACCCGATACTTTTACAATTTTACCTTTAATCATCTTTTATCTCCAGGAAATCATCACTCTCAACCCACGCCCTGTGACTCTGAAAATATATCTGCTCCCACCGCCCTAATAGCTATTTTCCTTAACTTCTCCAAACCTAACTTTTTCTCTTGAATCCCAGGGATAATAGTAATATCCACCTTTGCCATTTTTGAGACTTCGTCAATCTTTTCCAGAAAAGCCTTAGCAAAAGTCTCTGTAATGTAAACTAATGAATAGTCTCCTTTGCCAATTTCATCGAGCGCTCTGGCTGCCTGGGAACTGTCACTCACAGGAAAGATAGAGAAACCCATTCCCTTAAAACCCCAGATGAAATCTCTTTCCCCAATTATTGCAATTTTCATTTCTCTTTCCTCCTACCACTTAAAGGTTGCGGCTACTGATATAAGCCTCCCTCAGTTTTTCCTTGATTATTTCCGGAAACAATCCATTAAACTTACCTACTATGACCGTCCTGAGATTCTTAACTTCCATCTCCTTAGCCACCAGATAGCCAATTAAGGGTTCAATGCCAAAGCTTATATATTTTGCTTTTTTGACGAAGTTTAACAGGTAATCATCGAATAACTTTTCTAAAAAAGAGAAGCTTCCGCTTTTCTTCCAACTTTCAATCCCATCCTTTACTATTCCGTAATAATCCTTGAATCTCAGGCTATCGACAAAGCTCTCCAGGGAACCTGCAAACGATTTTAAGAAATGGTCTCTCTCCAAGAGCCCTCCAGAAATCAAGCGATTCTTTAGAAAGTCTCTCCCCTTATCCATCTCCTTCAGTCTCAAGAAAGTTCTAATATTGGTGAGGTCAATTTGAATTAAAAAGAGTCTCTCCAGAAATTCACACTTTGCCTGCTGTGATACCTGAAGACAGTGAGAAAGGTATATCTCATCGAGAGTAGTGTCGATTAGCTGGATATTTTTTTTAGAACTATTATAGATTCCTTCTATCTCTTGGAGAGTTCCTGCTAAAAGTGGAGGTAATCTAAAAAAATTACCGGTTTCCACCGCTTCTACAATCTCTTCTCGATTAACTACGGAGGGAGCCAAATAGTATTCCTCCTCCACGGAAGCTCCGCACTTTTTCTTAAAAGCAACCTTTATATTATGGAAGTCATTTCGTAAAATGAATAAATCTGTTAACTGGGGATCGTGTGTCAGTTCAGAAATCAACCCATAAACTCTCTCCATATGGAGAGAGAGATGCAAGTCGAAATCCTCCTCCTGTTTAACCAGCGCCAGCCCCTCTCGATAATCTGTATCGCTCAAACCCTTGAGTGCTTCTTCAATATTTTCCGCCTCGAGAATACTTAACAGTTTAGGAAGATCGAGTAGTCTTACTTCTTTTGCTCTTATCTTTCCCACAGCATAAGCATAACGATTATCCATATGAGACCTCAGGACGCTCCGATGAATCGGAGCTATTCCTTCTTCAAACTTTTATGTAAACAGGAGTTTTATAACTTCCTCTTCTGTCTTCTCCCGTAAAGACCTCAATATGTTTTCCCAGGAGTTACTTATTTCTATCTTTCCCGATTTCAAAATAAATCCATCAGGAATAGACGCTGGCCCAAGAGATAACTTCAGTTTGCCCTTTTTACCAGCTTTCACCAATTCAGCATTTACGCTATTAATCAATTTCTGATCGATTCTTTTCCTATCATTTTTGCCAACAACTACCAACTCTTCGCCGCTCTGGCAACTCTCCAGCATAATTCTGTTTACCAACTTTCGATAATCTCTGCCGTTCAAATTCCTTGTTCTCTTCTCTACTTCCCGGTAAACCTCTCCCAAAATTCTCTGCTTCTCTCCTAGTATACGCTTGCGTGACTCTAAAGAGGCTAAGGTCACAATTCTTTCCCCACCCTTGCGGGCATTTTCTATCCCTTCCCGGGTGAGCTCACCAACCACCCTTTCTGCTTCTCGTTTGCCCTCCTCGATTATCCGGGAAGCTCGGGACTCTGCTTCGTCGATAATTTTTCTTATCTCTTTGTCATTATCCTGGATAATCTTCTCAAGAATTTTTTCAAGAGGCATAAGATTTCCTCAAAAATTATAGGAGAGCTTTTATTGTCCACCATTAATAAATGGCGTCAACTTCCCAGGCGAATACCTGTAAGGAGAAAGAAAGAAGTTACCAATCCCAAAAGTGCGTATGTTTCTACTAAAGCTGCATAAATTAATGCTCTCATTTCTGCTCCCGGCTGTTTTGCTGCCACTCCTATTCCAGCAGCACAAACCTTTCCCTGATGAATAGCCGAAATCAGCCCGGAAAAAGCAATGGGCATGCAAGCGCCAAAAATTTGCAGGCCCTGATATAAGCTAATAACAGGAATTTCCCCAACCAGAAGACCTAATTTGATAATAACTAAAAACCCAACCACGAAACCATAAAACCCTTGAGTTCCTGAAAGCGCTACCAATAGAAACATCCTGCCAAATTTTTCCGGACTCTCGGATAGGACACCATTTGCCGCCTGACCAGCCAACCCTACGCCTATACTGGAACCAATGCCAGCCATAAATACTGCCATCGCTCCACCAATAATAGCCACTACCAATCCTCCCATCTCCACCCCCTCTACTGCACGGTTGAAACCGTGCCTACAGAATTCCGATTCATCTATTATCTAATTACCGTATATCTCCTCTCCTCGGCAAAAGGTCTGAATTCCTCCCCTCCGCCTTGAAAAAACTTCATGAAAAACTCGAGATACTGTAACCGTGAAGTGTGAACGTATCCTCCAAATGCATTCATCGCTATGTTAAATAAATGTGCCGGGACAAAGAGAACAATTACTAACAGAAACCCCACATAGGGGATTTCCGAAATGAGAGAGAAAATTTCATTAATCGCAGAAGCCAGAAGACCCGTGGTTAAACCCAAGGCGAAGAGCCTCAGATAAGAAAGTATATCGGCTAACGAATTCCCGGTTACCACCCCGTACCAGCCAAACCAGCACCAGAAGAGTTTAAACAGCACTCCTTTGTTTGTAGTCCACTGATTATAAAATATTGCTAAACTGCTAAGAGAAAATAGTCCCACGCTGATTGTGACCAGAACCGGTATGGGAGGTAGAACCTTGAATAGGTAGATGGCTATAAGGAGGGGAAGCGAAACTTGTACCCCCAGGGCGGGCATCTCTCTAAAGAAAGCATTCTGCCAGTCTTTATCCTTTATCTCTCTCAACAATCTTATAGTCACTCCCGTCCACACCTGAATAAAGCCCAGAGCTATCGCCAATCCTAAGAAAAGGAGCGAATTTTCTATGGGGTCGAAAACAACGACTGCCCCTTTCATACTTTTCAGGAAATTGAAACTCTCCGGTAATCTATCAATCATATTCCCAAACCAGCCACCAGTCACCGCACCCCAAAAAATAGCAGCCAGACCTCCATAACCGATTAAACGGAAAAAGCGCTTCCCCATCGGTCCCATCTTTAATTTCTTCAGAGCGAGCCAGGAAAATACCGCCAGAACTATGCCATATCCTGCATCAGTAATACAGAGACCGAAGAAGAGTGCAAAGAATGGTGCCATATAGGGGGTGGGGTCGATACTTCCATATACGGGACGACCAAAAAGGTCTGTAACAACTTCAAAGGGCTGAATTGCTCTACTATTTTCCAGAACCACAGGCACTCTCTCATCCTTGCCGGGAGGAGAAACTGTTATTTCTATCTCGGGATACTTCTCTTCTAAAGTTTTCTTTACCCGGCCCACCCTGCTTTCCTGAATCCAGCCGGAAAGGAAAAAAGAGCCACTTGTGCGGGCTAAAAAATCTCCTGCTTTCTCCTTCTTCTGGAGATTATAATAGTGGTCGTGTACAGCCATAAGCTGGGCCTTGTAACGCAATAAAGAAGAAGTTTCCTTATTCAGTTCTTTTTCTCTGTTTTCCGCTTCTCCTATCTCTCTTTCAATCTGGACAAGAAACTCCTCAGGCGAATGGTTCACTTGAGGCAAAAGAGTTTCGTAAAATTCGTACTTCTTTAGAAGAGGAATGATATTATCTTTCTCTTCTTTTAGAAAAATAAGCACCATATATACAGAAGTTTTGTCTCGCCTGACTTCACGCCAGTAAATCGTTGATGAACTCTTCTCCAGTTCGCTTGAGAACTTTTTATAATTTTTTACAGGAACGATTCCCGGAACCACTCGAGTCTTATCTGTATCCACAAGGTCAGACAAGTTTAACAATAAATCTCTCCAGGGAATTAAGACGGTCTTTTCCTCGTTAAGTCTTTTCTTTTCCACCTCTAATTCGCGAAATTCTTCTTCCAGATTCTTACACTGGGAGTAGACTTCATCCAATCTGAAAGTCTCTAAAATGTTAGCCAATTCAACTCGGTTCAGAACTAACCTTTCTTGAGTTAACCCTTCCAGAAATGCGGATTTCTCCCGGAATCTGGCAAGAAACTCGAGGAGGTATTGAATTTTTCTCAATCTGTCTTCAAAAATCGACTCCTGCCTCGATTCCATAAAATAGTCCTGGGTAAGCTCTTTCCTGAGGTCATTAATCTCCACAACCCCCCATTTGTGGAGGAGTGCGAGCACGTTTTTCCGTATTGAATTATGTCCTATTATCTGAATTTTTTTAATCTTAGAAATTGCCATTCTATTTTAGTTGAATTCCCATCTCCTTAAGTATTCGACTCAGTGATTTGTGAAAGCGGGGTTTCATCTTCTCCTTCAGCTTTTTTATCTTCTCTTTTTCTTTATCAGCAATTTTCTTGCTTTCTTTTCGAGCATCTTCCTCCGCTTGCCTAGCCAGTTCTTCCATTGTCTTCTGTGTCTCTTTCCTGGCTTGAACGATTAGTTCTATTTTTCTGTTCAACGCATCCTGAATTATAGCTTCTGTCTGAAGATGTGCCTGTTCCAGCTTCTTTTGACAATCCTTCTCCACTTCTCTTATTTTTTTAATTGCCAGAGTGACCATTTTATTTGACTTAAAATTAAAAAGACCCTTCTTTCAGGATAGGAAAGAATTAATAGCCTATAAAAATTGGTAAATTCTAAATATCTATAGTAGAATATAATAAATTAACCTTTAAAGTCAAGAATTTTCTTGACATTTTGGCTTACTTTTTAGTATAAAACAGATACCATTATAGAGAAAAATGGAGAAAATGGATTGATTCAGCAGACTTTAGTTCTCATAAAGCCGGATGGCTTAAAGAAGTCTTTAACCGGTAATATTCTAACTCGCCTCTCGGAAACAAAGATGGAAATCGCCGCAACTAAGATTGTCCATGTCAGCCGAGAGTTGGCTGAAGAACATTACTGCCACATGAAAGAGAAGCCATTCTTCAAAGAACTTATCAAATATATCCAGGGAGAACTCCACAAAAGGCGAAAAGTTCTGGCCATGGTCTATCACGGAGAAAACGCCATAAAAAAGGTTAGAGAGATTGCTGGTGCCACCAATCCTGAGGAAGCTGATCCTATCTCCATAAGGGGTGCTTATGGACGCATCACCACCAGTGGCATTTATGAAAACGTAATCCATTCCTCTACGAATGAAGCAGAAGCTGAAAGGGAAATAAAGCTCTGGTTCGAACCGGACGAAATAATATACAACCTCTATCCCGTTGAGGAAATAACTGTTAAAAACGCTAAGAAGAAAGTATGGAAGAAGTAATTTGAGTCTTCAATAGAGACGTCGCCTTATTTTCAGCTCTGGCGTTTTGTCTAAGAAAGGAAACCAATTGGCTAAAAATAAGATTTACATTATTGACGTAACTAATAGAGATGGCGTGCAGACTGCCATGCTCGGTTTGGCCAAGTTAGAGAAGACGATGATCAATATCTATCTCGACGAGATGGGTATCTATCAGAGCGAGTTTGGCTTTCCCGCAACTCGCCATGAGACCAGTTATCTCAATGCCAATCTGGAACTGGTGAAAATGGGAGTCCTCAAACCAATCATCCTCTCCGGCTGGATTAGAGCAATCAAAAAAGATGTGGAAGAGGCTACTCGACTAACCAGAGTAAAACATCTGAATCTCTCCATCTCCACTTCCCAGCAGATGGTGCGGGGCAAATTCGAAGGCAGGAAGGGTAGAGAAGACATCATTAAAATGATGACTGAAGCCTGCGATAGGGCTAAAGAAAAGGGAATGGAAACATTTGGCGTCAATGCCGAGGACGCATCCCGCACTGACGACGAATATTTAATCAGGTTCGCTCAGGCAGCAAAGGAACACGGCGCCTGTCGCATCCGTTATTGTGACACCTTAGGGTATGATGACCCCTTCAGTATATATGAAAAGGTCAAACTCTTAGCTGAAGAAGTCAAATTACCAATAGAACTACACTGCCATAACGACCTGGGAATGGCAGTAGCTTGCTCAGTGGCTGGGGCTAAAGCTGCCATCGATAGTGGAGTAGATGCCTACATCAATACTACTATTAATGGAATGGGAGAAAGGTGTGGAAATGCTGACCTTGTCTCTGTAATTTTAGCTATTAAGAAATCGAGGGGCCTGGAAAATAAATACATTTTAGGCCAGAGAATAGATATCTCTTGTGCCTGGAAGATTGCTAAGTATGCCTCATATGCATTTGGCGTTCCCCTCCCCATCAACCAGCCAGCAGTGGGCGCAAATGCCTTTGCTCACGAGTCAGGGATACATGCTGATGGTGCATTAAAGGACCGTAGAAATTACGAACTTTATGACTTCGAAGAACTGGGACGGGGAGAGCCGGAAATAATAGAGACGGGAAGACAAATTACTGCTGGCGAATATAGCGGGATTAAGGGATTCAGGAATGTCTACGGAAAATTAGAGGTAAAATTTAAGGACGATAAAGAGGCAAGAAAAATCCTGGAACTTGTCCGTTACGCCAATGTCCACACCCAGAAGCCTCTCACTGATGGGGAACTTCGCTTTATAGCCAAATATCCTGAACAGGCGAAGAAGATATTGACAGTTACACCTCAGGTATAAGGATATGGGGGAAGGAGAAATTTCTCTATTTCTTATTTTTTGCTTTGTTTAGTCTCTGCTTCTGTTCTTCCAGTACTTTAAATACTATGTGCGGCGTATCAGGGACCTTCTTCTTATAAATATTCATTAACCTATCAATCTTAGCCAGGTTTTCCTCGACCTTCAAAGCAAACTGTTCCTTGTAACTATCTTCAGAGTAATCCTTATTAAGAACCTCCTTAAAAAGTCTTTTGAGGTCCTGATACTTTGGTATTAGACCAGTAGGAGTTTCCACTGCTTCCACTTCCTTATGCACACGTAGCTCCATCCACTTAAACCAGACCTTCTTGTCAGCCTTGCTGTTCAAAAACTTCCCCTTAGCATCGCTGAGAAAATAGTTTACAGAAAAGATAGTGGGGGGATTTTTTAACCCTTCACCAAAGTTCAGATTATCCTGTATGTACCTGGCAATAGGTATGGAAAGAAAATCTAAGTTGGCCATGGGGTTATACTTTCTAACACCTTCTTTACCTAAGGTTGCCGCTGTAGTCTCTGATTCCAGACATGCACCTTTGGTTATTATACCGTGTATCCAGTCGAAGGATTCTTCCACAGGGACCCATGTATCATGATCCCTACCTCCATACACGATTCCTCCTATAACAACTCCTTCGGGATTGTCGATTTCCCTATCCATATTCTTAAGAAGCTTCAATTCAACGGTAAACCGGGCATTGGGATGTGATGGATTTATCTCACGACCTTCAGCATCTTTTTTACCCGGTGTCCACTCACCTGAATGATTAACTCCCCGTGGGGGAACTTCTCCATCCTTGCCAATCCAGTAAGTGCCATCTTCCTCAGTAACCAGAACATTGGATAATATTATCTTGCCCGGACTGTTTAGTACTTCCCATAATATAGGGTCATCTACTGAATTCACGTTCTGGATTATGCCAAAAATTCCTTTTTCCACATTGACCGCACGAACCATGCCGTCTTTATTTCTGAGATAAGCTATGTCATCTCCCACTACGGTCTCATTTTTTAACATTGCCGTAGTCGTTTTTCCACAAAGAGAAGGAAAAGCGCCAGTAAAGTAAGTAACCCTGTTATTGGGCCCGTGCACTCCCATAATAAACATATGCTCTGTCAACCAGCCTTCCTTTGATGCTAAACTTATTCCCAGCCGCATAGCCAGCTTTTTTAGTCCTATTGTATTACCCCCATACTGGGTGTTCATACTGTATACGATGTCTTCCTCAATATCAATGTATATCCTGCGTTTTTCAATATTCTTACTCACATTGTTTTCCAGTTCTCCTTCTGAATGCACGAATTTGAAGAACCTATCAGAAGACCCCAATCTAATGAATTCTTCATAGCCTGCTCTGTAGAGTAACTGCTCACTGTGGGCAACATAGGGCGAATCGGTAAGCTGGATACAGGGTATGGAGAACTCAGAACCAGAAGGACCCAAACAAAAGAAAAGCACATATAACTTATGCCCTTTCATGATGTCTTTAAGAATGGTGTTAATCTCCTTAATCCCCTTCTGTTTATCAATCAAATTCAAATTGGAACTTAAATCAACACCTTCGGATAAAAGGAACTTGGTATTCTCCCTGTCTCTTGCCTGGTCATAATATCCATCAAAGTGAACAGTATGTCCAGAAATAGCAAGTACCTTCTCTTCACCAGTTCTTATTGCTTCCTGCTCGATATATTCTCTGTCTTCCGGTGAATCAGTGCAGACAAAAACAGTATCAGGATTACATAGTTCTATATACTTGGCAACGAATTGCAGAAGTTTGGGATTGTTTATCCTGGTAAGTTTACCAAGATTCTTTTCATCTAATTTGGTTTTAAATAAGTTTGTTGTATCCATTGAAATCATAATTATCAGGGTATCCTCACCACATCACCCCGCTGGAACCCCTCTCCTTCCAGAATTGTAGCAATAGCATACTTCTTCTCTGCTTCTCTTATCTTTATCTTACCTGCATAAGTCTCTTCAGCGCCCAGGCTGAGTCCTGTATCAGGGTCGATCAGCTCTTCGCCGACTCTGTAAACCTCAAAGACCTCTCCCTTTCCAATCCCGGCATTCGCTCCCACATTAATATAGACTTTACCATTGCTCACCTTGATTATCTTAGCCTGCCAGGGAACTGTTTCTATTCTACCCACAATTGCATTTACAATCCCATCTATACATCCGCGAGTTGCCTTGCCCAATGGAGTCTTAATAGAGAATCCTCCACCAAGGATGTTACCACTCCTAAGAACACCAGCCAGGACCACACCAACAGACCTTGCCTTAGCCTCTTTAGTTGTGGCTTCTAGAATTACTCCCGTTGTTGCATCATACATACGGATATCACAGGCAACATAAGCAGTAGTCGTCGTGAGACCAGCTCCTGTCTTCTTCTTCAGAAGAACTCCACCCACTCCTCCACGGCTGACTTTCTCTTCAAACTCAGTAACTGCTCCCCGCACCAGTAGCTGAGCACCCAATATATCACCAATCCTTGCTGCTGTCTCTTTTCTCACTCTTCCTCTCCCACCGAGGTCCTGCTCCTTGATTATATCGCGAATCGCCTTCCTTTCCACAACAACGAACTTTCCAGTCTTATGTAAGGCGGTAATAAGCATCTCCGCCATCCCTGAACCAATCTTCCTGTGGGCACGCGGGACCTTCACTTCAAATCCATAACGGCAATTCTCTTTTTCGGACCTTTGTACTTTTCAGCATAAGGCCTCACCCGAGTCTGAGCACAGCCCAGAAGGAAGACCAGTGATATGATTATAGACTCCTTTAAAAATTTTTTTGCCATATCCACTCCTTTTCCGTCTTTGGTTATCTAAACTATATTACCTATTGTGAAAGCTTCTTCAGAATTTGAGTAGCTATTTCTTCTACTCTTTTATTGTTTTCTGCCTTAGCCTTATCTTGGATCCTCTTCAAAGCTGAATTTCTCCATTCAATGTACTCTGTTTCGGAGAGTTCAACTAACTGGTAGCAGTTATAGAAATACTCTACTCCTTCAGCGGTCGGCCTTTCCACCTTTTCGTAATAGATTTCTTTGGGTTTTAAACCATGCATCTGATAAATATCCATAATTACCCCTACAGTCTCGGTCAAAAACTCGCTTAACTCAGCATCACTAATACTCAATTCACGGATAGCATCACTGAATTCTCTCCGAACTGTTCTCTTTATACCTTCGATAATCTTCTTAACTACTTCTCCCCTAGCCTTACGGAGAGCCAGAGAGTAATCGGCTTGTCCCTCCACCCCACCACTAAAGGAAAATATGCCCTCCTGAATAGATATTGGCGTGAATATCCACTCCGGCCTAAACTCCCGACTCCTCTCAACTATTCTTTCCTGGCCAATTATTTTTGGAGATTTCCCGGGACCAGCGCATCCTCCGGTTAAAATTGGAATCAAAAACAAAATTGAACAACAAAAAATTAACCTTTTCACCCATCCCTCCTTAAAAATGTGGCTCTGGTAAAAGTTGTCAGTAGTGTAGCCCTTTATGGGCATAAAACCCCTGGGCGACCATAAAGGTCGCCCCTACGCGACCAATCTATTCGATATACGAAATAGCTACATTAACGCCGCCTGTTTCGTCCTCCACCAGAGTAATAGTGCAGTCTTTACCTTCCTTAGAGAAAAAGAGCTGTCCAATATCAGTACCCGGCCGATAATCGGCCTTCACCAACCCATAGCCTTCCTTTTCCATCTCTTTTAAATAGAAAGGCACGACTCTATCCATAGGGTCGGAGGTAGTAAAATTGAGGGTCGATATACTGTCCTGGCTAGAGGTCTTTACTTCCCCCGCTCTTACATATACAGGAATTCCTTTCACATCTTTTCTAATTTTTCTCTTTGGAGAGGTAAATTCCTTTTCCTTTAATACGCCAGGAATTTTCCTCTTTATCCACACACTATCTTTTTCTTTTATAATCTTATGGGTCAGAATAGAAAAACGGTCAACAACCCAGGTCTTTAAAGGAAATCTTTTGGCCATCAGATACCAGCCACCAAAGAATAGAACGATTAAAATAGAAAAGAGCTTTACCATAAAATTTATCTTCTTCTTTAGAGAGCGTTTGGCCTTCTTGGGAATTTCAAATTCTGGTTCCCATAGAAACTTTTCCTGGGAAGTTCTTTTCTTCTCTTCTTTTTTCTCTTCTTTTTCCTTTTTCTTTTCAATCTTAGAAATCTTAGATAGAACTTCGCTGACGAGAGGGTGGGATAATTTTACCGCTCTCTTTTTAGATTTGTCATCATGCTTTGGCTCTTCTTCGACCATTTATAACCTCCCAGAATACTATCAACTTTTTAATAGTTCAACTATCCTTTCCAAATCTTCCAGGGAATAGTATTCGATTTCTATTTTACCCCGAACTTTCCCTCCTTCTCCCAGAGAAAACCTGCCAGAACCAGTAGACTTAATCCTCACTTTCGTCCCCAGAATTCTCTGGAGTTCTTCCTCCAGTTCAACGACCTCGGGACTCTTCTCTTTCTGGGCAACTCTTTTTCCTGAAGGAGTCCGTTTGAGTCTCAATCTTTCTACAATATCTTCTGTTTCACGTACTGTCAACTTCTCCTTGAGTATCTTCCGGGCCAAGTCTATTCGTTTCTCCTCCCCTGCGATAGAGAGGAGCACCCGGGCATGTCCGGCAGATATAAGTTTACGGAAAACGAACTCTTTAATCTCCTCAGGCAAATTGATAAGTCTCAAAATATTGGCAACCGTTGACCTGGTCTTTCCTAAATGGTCAGCCAATTCCTGCTGGGTTAGATTGAACTCCTTCATCAACCTCTCAAAAGCTGTAGCTTCTTCTATGGGATTCAGATCCTCTCTCTGGATATTCTCAATTAGAGATATCTCGAACATCTCCCTATCAGTAACTCTCTTGACCACTGCTGGAATCTCTTTCAACTCTGCCATTTTGGCTGCCCACCAGCGTCTCTCTCCGGCTACCAATTGGTAGTTCTCTCCTGAGGGAGAAACAATTATTGGTTGAACTACCCCTTTTCCTTTTATAGAATTCGCTAACTCCTTTAACTTTTCCTGGTCGAATTGCATCCTGGACTGGTATTTGTTAGGTTTTATCTTATTAATATCAATACTTACAATTTCCATGGGAGCTACCCGGGATACTTTCGGAATTAGTGCTTCTATGCCCTTACCCAGTGCTTTACGCATGCCCATTACCTCCCAAAACTCAACTCTCTGACTCTTCTTCTATTTCCACTCCGTTCCTCTTCAGGAACTCTCGAGTCAATGAAAGGTACGACTGTGCACCTTTCGAATCTTTACTATATAGAATAACAGGTTTCCCAAAACCCGGAGCCTCAGCCAGTCGCACATTTCTGGGAATTTTTGTCTGATAGACCGCCTGTTTAAAGAACTTACTTACCTCCTCAACTACCTGGGAAGAGAGGTTGACTCGGCCATCAAACATAGTTAAAAGAGCCCCTTCGATCTGCAATCTGGGATTTAAATTCTCTCTTACCAGCCTCAATGTATTCATTAGTTGGCCCAGACCTTCCAGAGCATAATATTCACACTGGATGGGAATAATTACTGAATGGGCTGCGGTCAGGGAGTTAACTGTGAGAAGACCCAGGGAAGGTGGGCAATCGAGGAGAATATACTTGTAGAGGTTACCCAATCCATTGAGTGCTCTCTTTAGCCTTGTCTCCCGGGAGCTAAGTCCCACGAGCTCCACTTCTGCTCCAATCAAATCTACATTTGCTGGAACTAAATCGAGCCAGTCAATCTCGGTGGGAACGAGGATATTTTCAATCGAGGCTTTTTCCAAAAGCACTTCATAGATAGTATGTTTAACTTTTCCCTTTTCCATACCCAGGCCACTTGTAGCATTCGACTGAGAATCCATATCGATAAGGAGTGTCTCCTGCCCATAATGTGCCAGGCAGCTAGAGAGGTTAATAGCCGTTGTGGTCTTCCCCACTCCTCCCTTCTGATTTGCAATTGCCACAATCTTTGCCATAAGATACTCCTGCACGGTTAAAATTGTGCCTACAACTCCTGTTTCTATTGTTTTTAAAATATTAGCAAAAAAATTAAAAATATACAATACAAAAAATTTATCTAATCGGCCTTTTAACCACCACTCCTGTCCTTCGCGGATAATCTTCTGGCGTCTTCTCTACCTTATCTATCACTACTAAATTTCTCTCTAATTCTCCTTCTCTCAATGATAACTTATAAGGTATAACCTCCCTTACTCTCCCACCCAGAACTTCTATCGCCTTACCTGCTTTTTGGAGTTCACCTGTAATCTCTCGACCCTTTTGGGAAATGAAAATCCCTCCAATCTTAACAAAAGGGAGACAGTATTCAGCAAGGATAGCTAAATTACTAACTGCCCTGGATACCGCTAGATCATACTTCTCCCTGTACTCCCCATTCCTTCCATATTCCTCTGCTCTTCCGTGAATTACTTTTAAACTCCTTTCAAAACCCAGTTTACCAGAGATATAACGCATGAATTCTACCTTCTTCCTTGTCGCCTCAAGCAAAGTTAGCTCGAATCTTGGCTGATAAATTTTTAGCGGTATCCCGGGAAATCCTGCTCCTGAACCGATATCTATAATTTTTCTTATCTTTTGATAAATTTTAGATGGCACTCCTAACAGGCAAGAGAGAGAATCTATAAAATGTTTAACTAAAATCTCTTCCTCATCATTTATGGCAGTGAGATTAACCTTTCTGTTCCATTCCTTAAGTTCCTGCAAAAATAGGAGGAACTTTCCTATCTGGTCCTTATCGAGCTCTATCCCTGCTTGTTTAGCTCTTTTTTGCAACGAGGTAGCTAACCCATCCATAAGTTTATCGTGGTTCCCAGAGCCTCTTCCACAGGGTTTCCACTTTTCTTTTCCTCATTAATTTATAGATTTCCCTTAGTTTAGCTCTGGTAGATTCTTCCCCTTTGTATTCTGTCTAAACTTTGACCCGCTTCGCTAATCTCCACAATTTCGCTTTCTCTATAATAAAATTTGAACTGAACGCCGCAAAAACTATCATATAAGGCATAATCGGCAAGCGGTACCTAATTTGCACCCAAAAAACCATGTGTATAACAGTAAACGAGACTATCAAACCATATAAAAATGTGAATTGTTTCCAATTTCCAAGGGAAAGCAAGACCCCCACTATACTAAATGGCAAGAGTAGGCCATAGGAAAGAAAGCTAATGAGAACTATCAGAGTTTGTGAATGCACGGTATAAATACTTCCCGTATGCGGGTACAATCTCCAAAAATTAAGAAATTTTCTGACGGCTAATTTCATCATATACTTTGGATTACGCCTTATAAAGTTTAGAGCTTCTTTTGTATAGTATTCGTTTCTTTCTATCTCATTCAATTCTTTTCCTTTTAATAATACAGGATTTGTTTGTTTTTCCTGTTTGGCTCGATGCTGCTCCAAAGCATTAAATAGCAAGGTTCCATCTAATAATGCCGGACCTAACCGTGTCTCACTCGGGATAATTCTTTGAAAAACAATACGGTTTCTAATTACCCAAGGAGAAAGAATAATTACGAAAAAAAACAAAAAGATACCAATATTTCTATAGGTCGCGACTTTCCTAATTCCAAAAATCACCAAAAAACCCAAAACAGAAAAAGGAATAAAAGCAAAGGTCGTTGGCTTACACAAAGCTGCCAACCCCGTAAAGATACCGCTCAGAGCAAGATTCTTCCAATCAGGCTTTTGTATATTGGTAATGAGCCCGTATACAGCAACCGCCAGGAAAAATGTAAACAATGTTTCTACACGAAGATACGTTGTATAATAGACAAAAAATGGATAAAATATAGAAATAGTAGCGGCAATAGCGCCTACTCTTTTGCCTACCGTTTTCTTGCCAATAAAATAAATAACTAAACAGGTTAGGCTACCAATCAATGATTGAATTATTCTCACTGCAAGATAACTATGCCCGAAGAGAAAGTATACTCCTGATAGAAAAAGTGGATATAGAGGTGTAAGGTATGCTGTAGGAATACCCGGTTGAAAAGCATATTCGCCATACTTCCAAATATTTAATGCTAATAAATCATATCTTACATCACTACCAACAGGAATATTTCCTTTTAAATAAAAAGCATACGAAATTCTCAAGAAACTCGCTAACAAAAATAAGACTAATAAGAACAAATGCTCATTGATTAATAATTTGCTAGCCATATTTTTTTTGAAGTCCTTTTCCATTGGCACACCCATCCAGAAAGTTTATCTATAAATTGGTCAATTCTTCCATGAAGAATTTTAAGAATGGTCACAAACAAAGTTACTCTGCCCCAATTTTAAATCAGGATGCTTACCTTATCTTCTTTCAAGCAGAAATTTGTTCGCCCCCGAGTTACCTGTCTCCTTAGCCTGGTGTTTCCCAGAGCCTCTTCCACAGGGTTTCCACTTTTCTTTTCCTCATTAATTTATAGATTTCCCTTAGTTTAGCTCTGGTAGATTCTTCCCCTTTCTTTATACAATAATCTAACTTCTTAAAATTTACCCAGTGAATATTATCCACATCTGGCCTTATCACCAGATCTGCCTTTTTCAACCGAAGTTCGTTAAGAAATAACCCTGAAATATAGCTAGTCCTGAGAATAACGTCAAGCCCTGTTTTCATCTCCTGATAGCTACTACGTGGGAAAGACCCGTGCACATCCACTCCTACCACTAAATCGGCACCCAATCTGAGAGCACCATCCACGGGAACCAGGTTCACCGCACCTCCATCGACCAATCTCCTGCCCTCCCACTTCAAGGGCGGGAAAAGGCCAGGAATAGTGATGCTTGCCCGAACCGCCTCTCTCAAAGGCCCCTTAGTAAAACAGAGTTCTCTATTGGAAGTTAGGTCAGTACTGACACAAGCAAAGGGAATCCTTAAATCTTCTATATTCTTATCTGGCAGGATACTATTTACTATTGCCTCTGTCCTCTTCTCACTAACCAAAGCAAGCTTTACTAAACTTAGGTTATAAATCAACTTCCACTTTGCATAAGAGACAATCTTTTTAATGGGTTTTGAGCCTTCTTCTCCTATCTCATCCTTTAAGAATTCGAGCCTGGCTCGTTTGTATTCACTGCTCTCCAAAAATTCTAAACCTTTCTTCTCAATAGAAGAAGCATTATACCCACAGGCATAGAGCGCCCCGATTAGGGCCCCTGAGCTGGTGCCGGCAATAACATCGATGGATATTCCCTCATCCTCCAGAACCTTCAACACCCCTATGTGCGCCAGCCCCCTTGCTCCTCCGCCACCCAAGGCTAAACCGAACCTTAATTTTCGCATATATTTCCCTTATACAAAATGAGAGCCCCTTAAATTGTTTCACGTGAAACAATTTTCCAGCAAAAAGGGGCCAAAAGGGGCTCCAAAAAGGGAATCTGCCCCCCTTTTTTCGAACCTCAATTTTCGCGTATATTTCCCTTATGCGAAATGAGAGCTCCTAAATTGTTTCACGTGAAACAATTTTCCAGCACTCTCAATAGTCAAAAAGGGGGCTAAAAATAGAGTTGACCCCTTTTTTACTTTTTGACCCTTCTTTATACAGTTTTCCACAATTTTGCCAGTTCGATTCCAGCTCTGAAGAGGTATTTCTTTCCCCTGAGCCACGTCTTTACCGAACCGACTCCTACTACCTTTCCTCCTTTTGCTTCCACTTTGCCCTTTAAAATATCGATGGCCTGACGATATCCCGCTCCTCTTGAGGTAACAAATAGGATTACTTTTTTATTCATAAGATTACAGGTCTGGAGAAATGTATTAAGGGCAGGAGTGGGACTGGATGCCCAAACAGGTGTGCCCAATATAATCAGTTCATATTTGCTTATATCAAAACCTGAAGGAGCCACTTCAGTGTTTAAGCCAAGGTGGGCATCCCGCACCCCTCGGAGAAAACCAAAAGGCCCTTTTCTCTTTTTGAGGTCTCTTATCTCCACTAAATCTCCGCCCAGTTCCTGTTGAAGTTTCTCTGC
Organism: Clostridia bacterium; assembly: GCA_030671905.1. Lineage (GTDB taxonomy): Bacteria > UBA6262 > WVXT01 > WVXT01 > WVXT01 > WVXT01. Next base: position 21,366 of record DAOVHK010000005.1, read on the forward strand.
TAAAAATCTTGTCTTCCCCGTCCGGGAATAGTAGAGAATCACGTTTTTCATTCTGGATTACTCCCATTAGTTTATTTCGTTAAAAATCTTCTTCTACCCTATTGCTTCTCCTTCTACTACTCTCCATACGCCATCATCCTCTTTTATTAGAGAAAGCTTAAAAAATTCCCTCCCTTTAAAGTAACCAAATTCTCTATGGGAAGCTTTAATGACAATGAATAGATAGATATCACATCTTTTACCCTCGAACTTCTTCCTCTTTCTTAAAATATCAATATTAAAATCACCAAACCCTTTAAGGAAATCTTCTACTTTAATCTTTAGACCATGGTAATCGTTCCCATATCTGTCTTTATAATCTCTGGAAACGTAATTAAACGCCTCCTCAAACTTCTTCTCCTCTATCAGTTGCTTTGCTTCCTTAATGGATCGTTCAACCAACCAGCGATCTTTGATGAATGAATCGTATACAATGAACAGAATAGTAAGGACAATAAGGAGAATAATGAATTTCTTCATTCCACTCTGACCCTTTTTTTATTTGCCTATACAGAATTTGGAGAAGATTCTACTTAAAATATCTTCAGTGGCAGTCTCTCCCACAATTTCTCCCAGCGCCTTCAGTGCCCGGCGTAAATCGAGGGCTATAAATTCTTCTGACTCTCCCTTCCCGCAAGCTTTTATTCCCTTTTTTAAGGATTCTTCAGCTTTTACCAGAGCATCTTGATGCCTAATGTTTGTAACCAGAACAGCATCAGAGATACTCACTTCTCCCTTAATAAATAGATGGTAGATTAGCTCTTGTAAATCTTTTATTCTTATCTTTTTGGTTGCTGATACTTTAATTAAAGGCGGGTTTCTCAAAATAGAGGGATTGCTTAAACTGTCATGTGCGGGGTTAGCTGAATTAACCGATAATGATTCTCTTTCGGGCTCAAGTCGATTAAGGCAAGATGCCCACAGTTCTCTTATTTCTTCCTCAGATACCACCTGGGGAAGGTCACATTTATTAGCCACTAAGATTGTTTTCCTGCCCAGTAGGTTTTCTGCGATACGACGATCCTCTTCGCTCAAGGGTATCGATAAATCGATTACAAAAAGGACAAGGTCTGCAAGTGCAATAGACCTTCTCGTCCGTTCTATCCCTGCCATTTCAATTTCATCCCGGGCATGTCTGATTCCCGCGGTATCCATAATCTTCATGGGAATACCGAGAATATTAACCATGTCTTCAACCACATCTCTGGTCGTTCCCGGAACAGGAGTTACAATCGCCTTATCCTCCTCAAGAAGCACGTTCAACAGGGAGGACTTCCCCACATTAGGCTTGCCCACTATGGTTGTCTGCAAACCTTCTCGTAAAATTCTTCCTGATTGCGCAGACTTCAGAAGTTCTTTTAACTCCCCGGAGAGTTTCTCCATCCTTTCCGCTAATTCTCCTCGGGAAAGATGGGGAATATCCTCTTCAGAATAGTCAAGGCAAGCTTCAATGTGGGCCAGAAGGTCTACTATACAGTCACGAATCCTGTTTACAGTTATAGATAAGTGTCCTTCCATCTGGTGGAGTGCACAATTCAGGGCGGCGTCAGTTCGAGACCTGATTATATCACAGACTGCCTCGGCCTGGATAAGGTCTATTCTGCCATTTAGGAAAGCTCTCAGGGTGAACTCCCCCGGCTCTGCTAACCGGGCACCTTCCATTAAACATAATTCCAGAACCTTGCGTAAAGGAACTATCCCCCCATGGCAAGAAATCTCTGCCACATCTTCACGGGTATAAGTATAAGGCGCCCGCATCACGCTGAGGAGAACTTCGTCTACCAATTTTTCTCTATCGTAGATGTGTCCATAATGGATAGTAAATGTGTCTGCTCCGGCTAAATTCTTCTTCCTTTTGGGAATGAACAGTCTCAGCACAATGGGGATAGCCTGGCTTCCGCTTAAGCGGACAATGCCAAATCCGCCCTCCCCCATTGGCGTGGAGATGGCAGCAATTGTATCCTCTGTATCAATGTTCAAATCGAACCTCTCTCCTATTTCTTCTTTGGAGAGACCACCACTCTCCTGAAATTGCCTTCTCCCTGTGAGGTAGTCTCCACATCCCTATCATCCTTCAATGCAAGATGGATTACTCGGCGCTCAGCGGGATTCATTGGTTCTAACTCACGAGACCTGCCCTTACTCTTCACTTCATCAGCCACCTCCCCGGCCATCTTCATTAATGCATTCTCCCGTCGCTGACGATAATTTTCAGTATCTACAATTACCTTTGTTCTCGTCTTTTCGTCTCTATTCACAATTAGATTCACAATTAGCTGGAGGGCATTTAGAGTCTGACCTTTCTTCCCGATTAGAATTGCCCCGTTTTCACTTTTGATGTCTGCCACTACCTTCTCCTCTTCTAAGGAGGTGGTTACTTCTGCTTCCATTCCCATTAATTTTAGGATTTCATTCAGTTCTTCTTTTACTTTTTTCTGAGCAGAAATAAGATCGACGCCAGAAAGTTTCTCCCGAGCTACTTCTCCTCTTTCCCCTGTTTCTAAACCTTTTACAGGCTTAACTATCAGCTTGATTTTAGCCGGGCTTGCCCCCATGAGACCGAATAATCCTGCCTTGCCTTCATCGAGAATCTTTACTTCCACATCATCCCGGGAAAGGCCGAGCTCTTTTAATCCTTTCTCAATTGCTTCCTCGACATTCTTGCCACTAAATTCTTTTTCTTCCATTGGAAAATCTCCTATAAATTCAGGCTTTAACTTTCGACTTCCTCTTCATAATTAATTGCATCGTTAAGGTGAGAATATTATTCGTTAACCAGTAAAGAACCAGGCCTGAAGGGAACTTCATGAAGATAAACGTAAAGAAAACAGGCATAAACATCATCATTTTATTCTGCGCAGGGTCACCGGTGGCAGTCAACTTCTGCTGCAAAAACATTGTAGCTCCCATCAAAATTGGTAAAACATAGATAGGGTCTTTCATGGATAGGTCTCCTATCCAGAATATAAAAGGCGAATGGCGGAGCTCAACTGCGTTTCTAAGCATGGTGAACAGTGCCCAGAATATAGGAATCTGTAAAATCATCGGTAGACAACCACCAAAAGGGTTCATTTTCCGGGAACGATAAAGATTCATCGTCTCCACATTAAGTCTTTTGGGATCACTCTTATACTTCAACTTCAATTCCTTCATCTTCGGCTGAAGGTTTTTCATTGCCTCCATCGATTTGAAACTTTTCCTGGTCAAAGGAAAGGTGAACACCTGCAATATACAGGTTAAAATGATTATAGAAAAGCCATAGTTATAAGTCAGCTTATAAAAGAAGTTTAAAACAGACAGAAAGATTGTGCTTAAGAATCCGAAAAGTCCAAAGTCGAGAGTGCGCTCCAGACCAATATTTAAACTCTTCAAATATCTGTAATCCTTGGGCCCCACCAATAGATCAACTTTGTAACTCTTAATCTGGTTAGGCGATAAAATAGAAGAGGGAGCAATCAGACCAACAGCAGGAGTACGCTTATCGAAGATTTCCACTTTACCCGTAGAGAAATCTTCTTTCTTATTAATAAATGCAGCAAGGAAGTACCGGTTGGTTACGCCTATCCATTCTATCTTACCCGTATAAGTGCTGGGTTTCAATTTTTTGGTAACCATCCCCTCAATCCTTCCCTGTGCTTTCATCATCTTCGTATTCTCTTTAAGTAAAACCTCGTCTATGGACAACCCTGCCTGCCATAACAGGGTCAGATTTCCTATCTGTTGAGGGATTTTGGACTGGTTATGAATTCTCACTTCCAGGCTCTGCAGATAGCCTCCATAGGAGAACCGGTATATCTTGGAGAGAAGTAGTCCCTTACCCAATCGATAATTGAAAAGAACTTCTCCTTCTTCGCCCTCTGCCAATACGAGTTCTTCCTCTTCTGTTTGGAAATGGACATGGGAAAGTCCAGGGAAGCCCTCTATCTCCAAATCGAGAGGTAGAATCCCCCGGCTACGAAAGCTCTCCAGAACGAGGTCTATCCTACCTTCTTTCTCCTTAATAGACCATTCCAGCACTCTTGCTCCCTGGGTGGCGAGGACAATTCTGGAAGTATCGGTGACTACTACTACTTGTTTAGCCTCTTTGTCAAGTTGCAAAGCTCGAGGAGAAACTCTTTCTTCCCTGTCGATCTCTTCCACTCTCTCCTCTCTTTCTGGGACAGGAGCAACTTTTCTCTCCACGGGAGGAGGGCGCAAAAATCTTGACCAGACCAGAAGAATTATCATGGAAACGACTACAGCAAGTATCGTTTTTTTCTCCATTGAATTTCCTTTCTAATTTAGAATAAAATTTATTTTACAGGGTCGTAACCTCCGGGGTGGAAAGGATGACATTTCAAAAGTCTTCTTATTCCTAAGAATGACCCCTTCGCTATTCCGTATTTCTTAAGGGCTTGAATTGTGTACTCCGAACAGGTAGGATAGAAACGGCAAGCCCTGGGGAGAAGAAATGAGATCTTCTGATAAAATTTAATTACCCTTACAGTTATATTTACTACCATTCTCCTCAATTCCTCACTATCCTCGCCTTTCCCCAGAGATGCAAAATTCTCTTTTCCATCTCAAAGTAATCGACTAATTCCTTAGCAGAAGAACGGGCGATCAGGATTATTTCCATCCTGTCTTTTAAGCGGGACTGGTGGAGGCGAAACACTTCCCGCATCCAGCGTTTAATGCGATTGCGAATTACCGCCTTACCAATCCGCCTGCTTACAGAAAGTCCCATCCTGGGTAATCGACTCTCTCCCTCTTGAGTTACTTTTCTCGACGACGAAGTAAGCGGATTTATCTGGGAAGCCTTCTCCAGGACATACACAACTAAATACTTATCCGCATAGGATTTCCCTTTTTCCATAATTTTTTTAAATTCGGCCTCACGTTTTATCCTCTGCTGTTTTTCCAGGGCAAATTTTTTCATAACCAAAGATTCTTCTAAGAAGACAACCTTCTTCTCTTCTTTTTTCTCCTTGCCCGCAAAATCCTCCGGCCACTCTTTGTGGCCATTCTCTTTTTGAAACCGTGAGTTCTCTTTCTTCTTCTAACTTTTGGTTGGTAAGTCCTTTTCATCTGTTCTCACACCAATCTAAAATTTTTTTAAATTGTATCTTTTATTTCTTCTCTTGTCAA
>DAOVHK010000068.1 GCA_030671905.1 Clostridia bacterium
ATCCAGAGCCTGCCCCAGAGAACAAACATAATATTTAGACATCCACTTAGCCAGCTCTAATAGATTTGTAGAAATTAAGGGTTCTTTATCGATAATTTCTTTAATCATTTTTATGCCTTTTACTCTTGGCCTCGTTAAGCCATCTACAATATATCCTATCCTTCCTTTGGGTCCAAAAGGTGCTACTATTCTTCTTCCTGCCAGTCTTTCTGACTCCAGTTCCAGGGGAAGCGAATAGTGGAAAATTCTATTAAAAGGGATAGGAAAAACAACTGACACACATACTTGCATAAAATGGGACCAACTCTATTTTATTTTTTTCTACTTTTTAACCTTCTTTGAAAATAGCGGAATCATCCTCAATGTGGAGAAATAGAGGTCATCGCCTTCTTTATCTTTTTCATGTCTTCCCACACTTCCCGTTTTCTCGTCGGGTCTCTCAAAAGATATGCTGGATGGTAAGTGGGAATAACCTTTATAGGCTCTCCAAACTTTCCATAAGGCGGATAAAAATCGTAGAACTTACCACGAAGTTTTCCGATGCCTTCAGTTAAGTTCAACAGCGCCTTGGTAGCCGGTGAACCCAAAGTACAGATGATTTTAGGCTCGATAATTCCAATCTGCTTAAACAAAATTGGAAGGCACTGAGCTACCTCATCTTGAGTTGGCGGTCGGTCGTTACCTCTCATTTCTGGGTGGGTGGGATCTTTCATGGGATGACATTTCACAATATTGGAAATGTATACTTCTTCTCTTGTCAGTTTAATCGATTCAATTATTTTAGTTAAAAGCTGTCCTGCTCTCCCTATAAAGGGAATTCCCAATCGATCCTCATCGAAACCGGGCCCCTCACCAACAAACATTAGTTCAGTCTTGGGGTTCCCCACTCCAAACACCAAATTTGTCCTCGTTCTCCCCAACTTACACTTCTGACAATCCTTTATGCGCCTTGCCAGATTATCCAAGGTTCCTGATTCAGCTTTCTTTTCTTCCCAATGTTGCATAAACTCTTTTATTCCCCTATTTTTTTCTTGTTCCAGAAACTTCCTGGTTATTGAAATTAACTCAGCAAATTCTTTGCCTTTATTCAATTCTAAATCCTTAACTCATTTCGTGATAAATTCTTTTAATTCGGATAGTATCCTTTCAGCTATCTTTTCCTTTTGCATTTCTCGTAAGAAAATTTTCTTCCCCGATTTTGTGAAAATTTTAACCGTAGCTTCATTCTGGCTCATCGCTCGAGGAGTATTAGCTATAATCATATCTAAATTCTTCTTTTTCAGTTTCTCCCGGGCGTTCTTTTCCAAATCTCTTGTCTCTAAAGCGAACCCGATCAAGCATTTCGCATCTTTCTGTTTACCCAATTGACCAATGATATCAGGGTTCCTTGTCAAATTTATACTTTTCCTCTGGAGGTTAGTTTTAATTTTCTCTTTCTCCCTCTTCTCTGGACGGTAATCACCCACAGCACCAGAAGCGATAACCACATCGGAGCGAGGAACGTATTTTACCACTTCCTTTTCCATATCCAGGGCTGACTCTACAAATATGGTATTCACTCCTTGTGGTGGTGTAATATTTGTAGGACCACTAATTAATGTTACCTTTGCCCCTCTTCTTTGTGCTACTTCAGCCAAAACATAGCCCATTTTGCCGGAAGAAGCATTCGCTATATACCTCACCGGGTCGAGGTATTCATGAGTGGGACCAGCAGTGATGAGAAAAGTCTTCCCTGCCATATCTTTTTCTCTATTCAAAATATCCTTAACGCCATCTATAATCTTATCATTACTGGCTAACCTGCCTAAGCCATTCTTTCCCGAGGCGAGCTTTCCATATTCGGGTCCAATAAATTTGAATCCCTTCGCTTTCAGCTTCTCAATATTTGCTTGTGTAAAGCTATTCTTATACATAGTTTCATGCATTGCTGGTGCTATTAAAATAGGCGACTCACTGGCTAAAACAGTGGTTGTCAGGAAATCATCAGCAATGCCCGTGGCTAATTTTGCAATGGCGTTGGCTGTAGCTGGGGCAATCAAAATTAAGTCCGCTCTTTCGGCCAAGGAAATATGCTCGAGTTCCCACTCTTCTGGCAAATCGAAAAGATTTAAATAGACCCTATTCCCAGAGAGAGTCTGAAAAGTCAAAGGAGTGACGAAATTAGTAGCCGCCTTGGTCATTATTACAAAAACTTCAGCACCCAACTCTTTTAAGCGAGAGACTATCTCACAGGCCTTGTAAGCAGCAATACTACCGGTTATGCCTAAAACGAGCTTTCTACCACAAAAAGGTCTATTTTTCTTTAGGTTTCTTTTTTTCGACACTTTCCTTTTTTGGCGCCTTTCCCTTTGAGATTTTCTTCTGATTGGCATCTTTACCGGCCGTCTCGTATAGCACTGCTATAATTGTCTCCGGTGTCATCTTAGTTTTTCCGTCTTTTTTTATCTTCTCTTTTAATGACTTCGAGGCTAAAAGAATCAACCTGTATTTATTAGATACATTATCAAGCAACAATTCATCCAGCGAAGGTTTAGCTTTGTCTTTTTCCATTCTTTTCACTCCTACTAAATCCAGAATTAGCCAGATTTACACATTTTCTTATAGAAGGTTCAGTTTTTGTATCTTTTTTTTCGACCTCTTTACTTTACTTTTTTCAGCCAGTATAATGGATTTAACCTGTGTAAAAGCATCTACTAACCGGTCATTAATCACTAAATAGTCATAACTTCCTATTCGTCCCATTTCCCAGCGGGCATTAGTGAGCCTTTTTTTAATAGTTGCTTCGCTATTACTCCTTCGCCCCTTAATCCTTCTTTCCAATTCAGAAAATGACGGAGGTGCAAGGAAGATAAACACCCCCTGGGGATACCTCTTCTTCAATTTCATCGCACCCCGCACATCTATGTCCAATATGACATCTTTTCCTTTAACCAGATTCTTTTTCAGGAAATTCTTGGGTGTGCCATAGTAATGACCATGAACCAATGCCCACTCTGCAAGCTTACCCCTTTTGATCTTCTGTTTAAACTCATTCTTGGAGACAAAGAAGTAATCCTTTCCCTGAACTTCTCCACGACGGGGAACCCTGGTAGTGAGTGAGACTGAATAGCAGACGTTTGGGAAATCACTAATTAACTTTCTGCACAGAGTCGATTTACCTGTGCCTGAAGGAGCAGAGATAATTATGAGTAGTCCAGTTTCAGCCATTACCTTTATTTCCGTTTTCTTAATTTATACTGCTTTGTTATAGTAGAAGTAGACAGTATCTTCTTGTTGGCCTTTTCTGTCTTCTGTTGAAATCTCTCACCAATCGTTTCTGGTTGCAATGCGGATAAGATAACGTGGTTACTATCGGTAATGATTACTGAGCGAGTACGCCGGCCACAGGTAGCGTCAATCAAACTACCTCTCTTTTTGGCTACTTCTATCAATCTTTTCACAGGCGAAGAAGTAGGATTAACTACCGTGACAATTCTCTGATTAACAACTATGTTATTAAAACCTATATTAATCAATCTTACTACCATTCTTTTCCCTGAGGGAAGGGTCATATTAAACCTAAACTTTAATTATAGCTAAAAATAGAAAATATGTCAAACACTAATTATTCTTATGTCACCCCAGAATCCAAATTGACCACCTTTAATTATAACTACTCCCTTAATCCCTTCGATACTCTTGGCAAAATTGATTCCTTTGGCGATATCTCTATTTTCCTTTACTAAATTTCCCATAGCTGTAGCACAGGCATCAGCTAAAGCAGTGGAATTAGAAACAGCCACGGCCACATCGGCTCGACCAAAACTGAAAGAATGGCCACGAGTTCCACTGGAAGCACAGATTCCCAGGGGAGTATCTGGAGAATGGACTTCCAGACCAAATCCGTTAGAAATCTCTTTCGAACCATAATATATTCCCACTTTGCGTGTTTTGCTAGTTTTTATAAACACATCGCCACCATTTTCAATTATTACATCGGAAATCTCTTCCGACAATTTCCTTCCCACTGCACCAGCGATTGCTCCGGCTACTGAGGCAAAGGGACCTACATTGGCAAGTAGCGCTACTTGGGCCATCTGTTTAATAATTTCTGGAGCATTAGAATCTACAGCCACGGGTCTAAAACTTACTTCAAAAATCGGATAATTCTTTATATAATTTTCAATATCCCGACGGTAATCTCCTACCAACTTCTCTGTTTTGGCGATAATACTCTTTAGCTTCCTCTTTTCTCTACCATTTACAGCTACGTATATGTCTGTTTCTTTCTGGTTAACTCGGAAGCTCACCAGGTCTTTGCTTTTGAACAATTCGCGATATTTTCTTTTCTCAACCATTCCCTTCTATTTTCATATCCTTTCTTAACTGAGCAATTACTTTTTTGAATTCCCTGGGGAGGGGAGCAGTAAATTTTACCCAATCCTTTTTAACAGGATGAATGAATCCCAATTTATATGCGTGTAGAAGCTGTCGGCTCACTCCCCAATTCTTTGGAGCAGGCCGTCCATACTCACTATCTCCTACAACAGGATGTCCGATGTGTGCCAGATGGACCCTTATCTGATGCGTCCTCCCTGTCTTTGGGCTTACCTCCAAAAGTGTAAAATCTCCTAAAATTTCATGTACTCTAAAATCAGTAATTGCCTGGCGGCTACTTATCGAGGTTACAGCCATCTTTCTCCGGTCTGTAATCTTTCTCCCCACTGGGGCCTCAATACTTCCTTCGGGATTTATAATTTTCCCAAAAACTAAGGCTAGGTACACCTTTTCCACTTTTCTATTTTCAAACTGTTTGGCTAAACGGGACAAGGAGGTGTTGTTTTTGGCAACAACCATAACTCCAGAAGTGTCCTTATCCAGGCGGTGAACAATCCCCACTCGATTAATATCGAGAAATTTTCCCTTATCTAAACTAGGAAAATGGTATAGAAGAGCATTCACCAATGTGCCCGAATAGTTTCCACATGCGGGATGGACTACTATGCCCGCCGGTTTATTGAGTACAATTACAGCTTTATCTTCATAGATGATATTCAGAGGAATCTTCTCAGGAAATGCCTTGTGAGGCTTAACTGAAGGTAGATTTATGGTTACTACATCTTTTTCCTTAACTTTATAATGTCTGGAAACAGTCTTGCCATTAACCAGTATATCTCCCTGGACAATCATCTTTTGCAGGGAATTTCTGGAATGGCCAGGAAAAGAAGAAGACAAATATAAATCGAGTCTCTTTCCTTTTTCTCCCTTATGCACAATAAATTCTTTCGTCTCGCTAAGCAACGGTTCTTTCCTTACAGGGACGCTTCCTTAACAGAAAAAATACCATAAGAATGCCGCCAATACAGACACCAGAATCGGCAAGGTTAAACACAGGCCAGATGCGAAAATCTAAAAAATCGATTACAAACCCGAACCTCAATCGGTCAATAAGATTACCTAAAGCACCACCCAAAATTAACCCTAAACAGAACCTTTCCTTTAATGATTTAATAACCTTTTTTCTTTCAAAAAAGATAATACCTAAAATAATAATTAGGGAAATAACGATAAAAAGAGAGCTCCCTTGAGGAAAAAGCCCGAAAGCAATGCCCCTATTCTCAACATAAGTGATGTGGAATACACTCTTTATAATCGGAATTGACTCTGCGAGAGACATCTTTTGTCTGATTATATACTTAGAGAACTGGTCAACAGATAGTAGAATTAGAGTAATTAAGTACACTATAATTTTATCCTCCAGTGGGAAAAAATTACTCTCACAGATTCTTAACTACTTGTACACACCTTGCGCAAAGCTGGGTATGTTCTCTGTTCTCTCCCACAGTGGGATTCCAGTTCCAGCAGCGCACACATTTCTTTCCCGGCGCCCTTCCCACTCTAATATATAGTTCAGACATCTCCTCGCTTCTCATCATAACTTCCGATTTGTCCTTCACTATCCCGGAAGAGACTGAAGGCATTTCTTGGAGAATCTTCACTTCAGAAACAATGAGAGTCTCATTCCAATCTCTCTGGTAATTACGGAGAAGAGTAGCTAATTTCTTTTCCTGAGTATAAAGGTCTACCTCTGCTTCCAGAGAACTCCCGATAATCTTCTCTTTTCGGGCAATCTCCAGTACCTTCATCACACTTTTCCTGAGGAGCAAAATCTTCTCCCACTTTTTCGCCAGTCGCTCGTTCCAATACTTTTTCTCCACCCCAGGAAGATTAGTCAAAAAGACACTCCCCTCCTTAACCTCTGGTATCATCTGCCAGGCCTCTTCGGCAGTATGTGGCAGAATTGGTGCAGTGAGTTTGATTAAACTCACTACTAATTCATAAAGAACTGTCTGAGCCGACCTTCGGGGAAGAGAATTTCTGTCAAAAGTATATAGCCTATCTTTAAGCACATCTAAATAGAACGAGGAGAGCTCTGTAGTGCAGAAATTGTGGATAGCTTTATAAACTCGATGTAATTCGAAGGATTCATAATCGTCTACCACCTGGGAAACCAATTCCTGCAATCTATGCAGCACCCACTTATCGATTTCCGACATCTCTTTGTATTTTACCTTTTTTGAAATATTGAAATCATTCAAGTTTCCTAAAAGAAAACGGAAAGTGTTTCTGATCCGTCGATAACCATCGACAAGGTGGCCGAGAATTTCTGAAGAAATGCGTATGTCTTCACGGTAGTCTTCCGAAGCAACCCATAGCCTTAAAATCTCAGCGCCATACTTCTCGATAATTTTTTGGGGGGCAATTACGTTACCTGTCGATTTGGACATTTTTCTGCCTTCACCATCAACAACAAACCCGTGAGTTAAAACACTCTTAAAGGGAGGCTTCTTTTCCAAGGCAACTGCAGGAATTAACGAGGCCTGGAACCAACCCCTGTGCTGGTCTGATCCCTCCAGGTATAAGTCTGCAGGCCAGGACAGATTTTCTCGCTCTCTCAGAACAGCTTCATAACTGACCCCGGAATCGAACCAGACATCCATAATATCCTTCTCTTTAACAAATTCTCTTTTTTTGCATCTAGAACACCCTATGTTTCTTGGCAGAATCTCTTCTTCTCTTTTTATATACCAGGCATCGCTTCCCTCCCTGAGAAACAAATCCCGGACAGCATCTATGCTCTCTTCAGACATTAGTGGTTCCCCACAATTTTTACAATAGAAGATAGGAAGGGGAACTCCCCAATACCTTTGACGGGAAAGACACCAATCTGGTCTCTCTTTCACCATACTAGAGATTCTATTTTCTCCAATTTTGGGAATCCATTCCACCTTTCTTATTGCTTTCAGCATCCTTTCTCTGAGCTTATTTTTATCTACATCCAGGAACCACTGTGCTGTAGCCCGGAAAATAATCGGTTTCTTGCAGCGCCAACAATGAGGATAAGTATGGACAATCTCTTCAGAAAAGAGAAGGTGAGAGGAATTCTGCATTTTTTCTATAATTAGCTTGTTAGAAGAAAAAACATCCATCCCTGAAAATTGTGGAACTTCTTTAGTAAATTTTCCCTTAACATCTACAAGAGCTAAAACCGGAAGCTCGTATTTCAACCCAATTTGGTAATCTTCCTGTCCGTGTCCGGGAGCAATGTGCACTATCCCCGTTCCTTCCTTCAAGGTCACGAAATCGGCTAAGATGCCCAGAGAATCCCTTCCCATAAAAGGATGAGAGCAAACAATTCCTTCGAAATCTTTACCCTGCCAAAC
>DAOVHK010000168.1 GCA_030671905.1 Clostridia bacterium
CATATGCAACAGAGGTTCCCCAGAAAGTCAAGCTAGTATGTCCAGAAAGAGAGAATGGATTAGGATAGGCTACCGCCCCCGTAGGAATAACAGTTACAGATATCTCTACAGTTTTGGTTGCACCATTGGAGGTCACAGTCACCGTTCCTGTATAGGCAGTAAAGCTTTCCGTCAATCCACTCGTGTCAACAGTTATAGAAATAGTGTTATCATTACCTTCAAAGCTGGTTAAGCTGACAGTTATCCAACTTCGGTTGTCGCTGATAGTTCCACTTAAAGTTCCTCCGCCGGAATTATAGGCTCGAAAAGTCATTATTTTAGAGGAGCTCGTTCCCACCTCCCCAAAATCAAGAGAAGAAGGGTCAACTTCGAGAACAACGCTTGCAACCGCTGAAAGAGCAGCCGCTGCATCTATTAAACCATAGCCGTACACTGTGTTATAGCCTGGGTCTCCCAAATCTTCAGCAGTAGAATGAAGGGTGTTTCGAATACTCTCTACACCCCTTGCTCCACGTGAGAGCATCAGGGCTACAAGACCTGTGACATGAGGAGTTGCCATGGAAGTCCCTTGCCAGAACCAATAAGCAAAATCGGTGGGGTCTCCTCCTGAGAAGGTCTGCTGAAGTACTCCATCAGCATAGCCATCACCATTCAGGTCTACAGAAGTATCCCCTCCCGGAGCCATCAATTCCATTCCAGTTCCGTAGTTGGAATAATAAGCGCGGGCCTTGTTAATATCCACTGCACCTACAGCAATGCACTCATCATAGGCAGCTGGGTAGCCTAGAAATGCTGAATTATCATTTCCTGTGGCTGCTACAAAGACAACACCGTTATCATACGCATATCGCACAGCGTTGTACATGGTACTGCTAGAAGATGAGCCACCTAAGCTACAATTTATGACCATTGCCCCATTATCTACTGCGTAATAGACCCCGTCTGCAATCTGTTGATAGGTGCCGCTACCGTCAGCACCTAATACCTTAACCGGCATTATGGAGCAGTCGAAGGCAATCCCAGCCACTCCCAAACTATTATTGGTAGTCTGGGCGATAGTTCCAGTGACATGTGTTCCATGCCCTTCATCATCATTTGGATGAGAATCACTATTAACAAAATCATAACCGGGGAGAAAATTAGTTCCTACTAAATCAGGAGCTCTCTGATATGACCCATAGTCTTCATAAGCTACGCCGGTATCTAATACCGTCACTATGATACCTGGATCTCCTCCTCCCTGTATATCCCAGGCCGAAGGCATATTTATTTGGGGAAAGTGCCATTGGAAAGAATAGAATGTGTCGTTGGGAGTCCAATAAGCGTAAGCGACATAGTTTGGCTCAGCGTATTCAACTAAAGGATCTTTCCCATAAAGCTCAACCATTTCAGGCACTGTCTTGTCAAAAGGAATCTTAATCCTTTTAAATCCCGCGAAGGGGCTGGTATATATTACAGAGGTTCCATAAGTAGAGTTAATTGAGTCAATCTGCTTATTAGTAACCACATCCTTAAATTTGACTAATATCTCTCCCGCCACATATTGGGAGGTCTTCTCAGGAGTTGCAGTGGCAAAATTCCCTTCTTTCAAAGAAAAATCAGCAATAACTTGGGTTGATAACAAGCAAAACGAAACCAAAACACATAGTAGAGTAATTATCCTCACCCACGTCTTTCCATTTTCTCTGCTTTTCATTTTCTCTCCTCCCTAGCGCAAAACCCCTAGGAGTTTGGTCACATTCTCTCTTCTTCCCGACCCATTGTCAGCAATTACCTTAATGACATAAACTCCGTTATTAACGCTCTCACTATACATATTATCTCCCAGCCAGCTCCATTCCGGCTCCTGGCCCGGATTCACCCATTCACTCCATTCTTTGACTATCTCTCCCACAAGATTGTAAACGTGAATACTCACTTGGGCCGGCTCAGTTACCGCATATATAATCTCAACAGGTATAGTGGCCGAGCCAGACTTTACCACATGGGATGAGCGAATAACAATGGAAAGAAGACTTTGCGGATTGTATCTCTGGTGAAGTGAAGCAGAAAGCTCACTCTTGTTACCTGCTCTATCAGTTGACTGCACAGCAATGTAATTATCCCCGCTAGCCAGGATTAAATTATCTTTGCTGAAATTGCCGGCTCCATCAGCAACAACTACTCCTTGAGACCCGCCATTGAGAAATATCTCCACCTGCTGAGGATTAGAGGAATCAGATAGCGTGGTGCCGGATACATTCACCCTTCCGTTGGATGGAGCAAAAGAGGTTATCCCAAAATCAGGGACTGCCGGAGCGGTAGTATCGTAAACAAAATAAAAGTCAAAATCATTGACACTATCTCCTGCGCTAATTACAGAAACATCTACCCAGTAGAGAGCATCCCGGGAGTGCTCATCCACATCTGGGTCAAAGGGAGGGTCAATGTGGAAAATAAACTCAGCCCATCCAACTCCCTCTTTGATTTCCTTGCTTCCCAAAACTTCTTCAGCATCATCGCCTATACCCCTGAACAGGATAATACTGGAGGAGGATTTATTAAGTTCGAACCCACCCACTAAGTTTAATCGAAGATAAATCTTGTCAATTTTACCTTTGGCAAAGACAGTAGGGGCTCCGGAATCAGTAGATGAGGCCAGGTCATAAAGAAGCTCTTCTTCATATTTAAGATAGACATCGGATACGTTCACCGAAGGGCCAGCAAGGCTTACCGTAGCCCAAACCTCATTGGTATTAGTTTCAATATTGCCAGCAGCATCCTGGGCTCTCACTACATAATAGTAGGTTGCCCCGTCACTAACAGAGGTGTCAGTATAGCCTATATTCCCGGCAGAGACACTATAAGTGGGAGATGAGTAGTTCTGGCCTCCCGAGCTGCTAGCCCGATAGATATTATATTGAGAGACATCAGTCTCAGG
>DAOVHK010000172.1 GCA_030671905.1 Clostridia bacterium
AAATTTTTGTTTTATTTTCATATTCTTGTACATTTTAGAGTATTTTATCTTTTTTCTTTTAAATAATCAAACAAAAAAACTATATTTAAATGCCGAATTTTTCTATCTTGAGCGTTTCCTTCAAGGAATTCATATATTCAAATACCTCAGGGTGTACTGGAATCCCTTCTTTTTTTCTCCGATTTTCCATCTCAAATTCTTTTTCCCCGGCAATATAGATTCTTTCTTTCCCGGGAAATTTCTTAGACCCTTTTATTTCCCTGAACATCGAATCTATCGTCTTCTTAAATTCATCGAGTGGACGGAAAAGTTCTATCTTAATTGCTCCCAGGAAATGGCCGAGATTGTATCCTCCCTTTTTAGATCGTGAAAGCTGTAAACTATAATTGGCTCCTGTGAGGCAAGCGCATAGAATATCTACAAGCAGACTCAGTCCATATCCTTTATGCCCACCCAACTCTTCTCCTATTCCTCCCAGGGGAAGAAGAGCCGCTTTTTTTGTAGCGATGTCTTCAGTAACCTTTTTTGGATTGGTGAGGGTCTTGCCGTTTTCATCTATCGCCCAGCCTGATAACATTTCTCCATTTTTTCTCTCCAAAACTTCCAGTTTTCCTCTCTGGATAATACTCGTTGCCATATCCAGGACAAAGGGAAATGGTCCACCAGTAGGTACAGCCACACTTATAGGATTCGTTCCCAGAACAGGCTCCACTCCGAAAGTGGGAGAGATCGAAAAACGAGCATTAGTGAGAGAAATACCAATCATATCTTTCTCTAAAGCCATTGTTGAATAGTAACCAGCGATTCCAAAGTGGTTGCTATTTTTCACGCCAACAAAACCTATTCCAGTCTTTTCAGCAATCTCCATACACTTCCTCATAGCCTTGTATGCTACTACCTGACCCAAACTGTTTCCGCCATCAATTAAAGCACTTACCGGTGTCTCTTTTACTACCTTTATTTTGGTAACTGATTCAATGCCGCCTGTCTTTATCCCATCCACATATCTTTTTAGACGAGAAACTCCATGTGAACTAAATCCTTTTAAGTCGGCAGCAACCAGAATATTAGCCACTATTCTGGCATCTGAACTGTCCACTCCTAATTTTTTGAAAACTTCGGTCACGAAATCTTCCAGTGGCTGTTTTTTCAACATAACTTGCTTTCTCTTCATTATTTTCCTCTCCTTTTGTAGCAGCAAAGCTTGCGTTTTGCTGCTACATTATTACTGTACAAATAAGCCCAATTATTATCATCAGAAATACTGGAAGAATCAATTCTTTACGGTAAAGCTTCAGCCAATCAGCCTGGAAATATTCTCTGGTTAATGCTAGACAAAAGTGGACAGGTGTCAGCAAGACCCCGGCAAAGCCACACATAAAAGAAAAAGTCATAAGTGACAATTTACCGTCAAAAAGGGGCAGAATAACAGGGAAAGTGATACCCACTGCAGCCATCGTCATTCCCGTCAAAAAGCCTACAATGAAAGGGAGAAAAGAAATAACTAAGTATCGGGGAATACCCGCAGTGTTAAAGAAAAGAGGCAGGCGTTCTATCATTCCTGTAGTTCCTAACATCGCCTTAAAAATCATAATACCAAAAACCATAAGAATCATCCCATACTTCCCTTTTGCCAGAGAGCGCAAAACTGTTCTAATAGAAATCTGATTGCTGATGATTGTGAACACTATTGCCACAAGGAGAGCGTATAAAACTCTTAACCTAAAAACGAGGACCAGAACCATTACCAGAATAATTGGCGATAGGTTGAAGAGAAAATTCAGGATTGCCCGGCCTTTCCCGGAAAGAGCTTCTCCCGAATGTTCAGGTCTCCATTTCAGTCTCCCTATACCCCAAATTATTCCTATAATAATTGCACTCACTGTCAAAATGCTATTGCTTGCAATTATCCTATAAACAGGCACGCCCAGAATGCCAGCGGCAAGTATGATTCCCGGATAGAGTGGGAGAGTATATTCCCAGATATGTCTAAACCAAAAATTGAGAAAGGTCTTTCGCTCATTGGATATGCCCATTTCCTGAGTAATTTCCTTTACCACTGGAGCAGAAACGAGCGCTCCACCAAACATGGGAAGAAAACCGATCACTGCCGGGATAACGGCGATAACCCACCTTATGTCTAAAAGTATATTTTTCATGTTACTGATTATTTTCTTAAAAGTATATGCTGCACTCATAGATAGGTTGAATATAATCACAAGAAAAAGAGTAGCAGCAATCTCCAGAGTCTCCCTTGATAGGCAAGCAGTGTAAAAAGTTTTTAAAATTTCTGTTAAGCTAAACCTGTAAGCAATACCCAGAAAGAGCGCCGCTACTATCATAGTCAGAGTCAGATTCAATTTACATTTGAAAAGAATCAGAATAATTGCCAGAGAAACAATCAAGATTATTAAATCATGCATAGTAATTAACTCCCGAAAAGATGGAGTAATTATAATAGATTTCTCGATAAAAAATCAAATAAAAAAATCTTCCCGTCTGGGAAGATTAATCTCAATACTATAAATTAAAAGTATCTTCAAAAATTATTCTTCAGAAGTTTCTTTACGCCTTTCCTGAAAATCCGCCTTATATTCGGCTTTTTCAACAAACATGCTGAATTTATTCTCAATGGTATTATTAATCGTTACAACTTCGAATGGCTTCACAATATAGTCATCTGCTCCTTTCTCAAAAGCACGCTCAACATCTTCTAACCGATCTAAAGCGGTAAATATGAAAATGGGAATATCTTTTGTCTTCTTATAAGACTTGAGTAACTCACAAACCCTGAAGCCACTCATCCCGGGCATAACCAGGTCTAAAAGGATAAGGTCTGGCTCAAACATCCTTGCTTTTCTA
>DAOVHK010000036.1 GCA_030671905.1 Clostridia bacterium
AAAATGTTCATTTTCGGTGGTTCTGATGGGGATAATAATCTTAATGATATTTATGCGTTTGCCAGAGCAAAAGAGGTTAAAAAGACTTTACAAGAAAAACCATTTAATGTCCCCAATCCGTTCAATCCTGATACAGAGGAGACGAAGATTTGTTATTACCTTGATGAAGATGATGATGTAAAAATAAAACTATTTACTTTAACAGGGGATTTGGTATATTCATGGGAAAATATTTCGGGAAGAGAAGGATTGAACCAGTGGCCATGGAATGGAAAGAATGAAAAGGGAAGAATTGTAGAAAATGGAGGATATATCTGTTTGATTGAAGCCGGTGGGAAAAAACAGAAATGCAAAATTGCTGTTCTTAGATAAAATTACATTTGGAGTAAAATGAAAAGAGTTTCCAAAATCGCCATTAAGTTTTCAGGAATTGTCTCCATAGTGATTTTAGTAATTATGCTTATTATGGCATCATTGATTTTAAGGCAGACAAGAAATTCCCTTATTAAGGAGATGGAAATAAGGGCAGAATTCTTTGCCCGAAATGTTAGGGAATCTCTTTTTCCCAAACCGGATGTTTTCTCCTTATATTTTTCTGTTATGGAAATGATTAAAGAAAAGGCAATTCTTTATGCTATGGTTTTTGATGAAAAGGGAGAAATCATTTCCCATTCTGACAGAGCAAAAATTGGGGAAAAGGCAGGGGGGATTGCAGGAAACCAGACAGTTGTTAAACGAGAAGAGAATCTCTATAGAGTTTCTGTTCCCCTTATTGTTGGCGATAAATTCGCAGGTGGTGTGAGAATAGGATTTTCTCAGGAATCAATATCAACAGCACTTGTAGAGATGAGAAATAGAATTATTCTGATAACTATAGGTGTTCTTGCATTTAGCATACTTGTTACAGTAATTGTAGTCACATTTATGGTCTCTCCTATAAATGTGCTTGTTGATATTGCCAGAAAAATTGGAAAAGGAGATTTAGAACAGAAAGTGGAAATGAAAAGAAAAGATGAACTGGGAGAACTGGGAAATACTTTTAATGAAATGATAAAGGGACTTAAAGATAGAGACTTTATAAAGGATACTTTTGGTAAATATGTTTCCAAACAGGTTGCCGAAGCAATCTTAAATGGAAGGCTTGAACTTGGTGGAGAAAGGAAAAGGGCAACTGTTCTCATAAGCGATATAAGAAATTTTACTGCAATAAGCGAGAAACTTCCCCCAGAAGAGGTTGTTGACTTTTTAAATGAGTATTTTAGTGAAATGGTAAGCGTGGTGACAAAATATGAGGGAACGCTGGATAAATTTATTGGAGATGCACTTCTTGCTGTATTCGGTGCTCCCATAGCCCATGCAGATGATGCCAAGAGAGCAGTATTTGCTGCACTGGAAATGCAGGAGAAGTTGAAAGAGTTCAATAAAAAGAGAGTAAAAAAGGGGCAAAACGAGATAAGAATTGGAGTTGCCGTTCATACAGGAAATCTTGTGGCAGGAAATATTGGCAGCGAAGTGAGAATGGAATATACAGTTATTGGAGATACAGTTAATTTGACCTCAAGACTTGAGCCACTGAATAAACAGTTTGGAACTCAAATACTGATAAGCGAGAGCACCTACAGTGAAGTTAAAGATGATATTGAAGTGAGAGAGATTCCTGCTGTTGAGCTGAGGGGAAAAGAAGAAAAAGTTAAGGTCTACGATGTATTAGGAAAGAAAAGCAAGTTCTCTACCCCACCGTCCAGTTAGCCCGAACATTAAGGCTTGACAAGTTTGGGGCATTGTGGTATAATTTTTTTCGAAACTAGAAAAACTGGACAAAGACGTCCTTTTTAGCAAGGTTTGCTAATAAGGACGTTTTTTTATTGAGGCAATAGTGTCTTTCATAGACCATTATTTTTCTTGACTAATATAAAAAAATTAGAGATAATTAACAAACGTATTCCAGGCAATATTGCTGTAATGGTATGCTATATTGGAGATGGGGATAAAATAGAGTTGGCCCCATTTTTTCAGGCGGTAATTGAAAGGAGAGGAGAAAATGATAGAGACGAAAGTGAAAAAGTTTATGGAAAAAGTCATTGAAAAAAATCCTGGAGAAATGGAGTTTCATCAGGCGGTGGAGGAAGTTGTTACCTCCCTGGTGCCATTTCTGGAAAAAAATACTAAATATCAAAAAGCCAAGATACTTGAGCGAATTGTAGAACCGGAAAGAGTAATCATCTTTCGTGTTCCCTGGGTTGACGATAAAGGGGAAATTCAAGTTAACCGTGGGTTTCGTATTCAAATGAACAGCGCCCTTGGTCCGTATAAAGGGGGACTTCGTTTTCATCCCAGCGTCAAGTTAGGAATCTTAAAGTTTCTCGCTTTTGAGCAGGTGTTCAAAAATAGTCTCACCATGCTTCCCCTGGGAGGGGGCAAAGGCGGCTCTGATTTTGACCCTAAAGGAAAATCGGATAATGAAGTTATGCGTTTCTGCCAGAGTTTTATGAATGAACTTTTTAGACATATCGGGCCGGATACGGATGTTCCTGCGGGTGATATAGGTGTGGGAGCGCGTGAAATAGGTTTTCTTTTTGGCCAGTATAAAAGACTTTGCAATGAATTTACAGGTGTTCTGACTGGTAAGTCCATTGATTGGGGGGGAAGCCTGATCAGGACCGAAGCTACTGGTTATGGCTGTGTCTATTTTGTTCAAGAAATGTTGAAAACGAAAGGCGAGTCGATTAAGGGTAAAGTTTGCACTGTTTCTGGCTCGGGAAACGTTGCCCAGTACACAGTAGAGAAGTTAATTCAATTAGGCGCCAAAGCTGTTACTCTATCTGATTCCCATGGATATATCCATGATGGAGATGGAATAGATGAGAAAAAATTGGCATTTGTCAGGGAGCTTAAAAATGTCAGGCGTGGACGGATTAAGGAATACGCCAAAGAATTCGATTGTGAATACTTCGAAGCAGGAAGGTGGCCCTGGGAAGTGAAATGCGACGTCGCTTTTCCTTCTGCAACGCAGAACGAAATAGACGAAAGTGATGCCAAGAGACTTGTCAAAAATGGCTGTATTTGCGTTGCTGAAGGCGCCAATATGCCCACCAGGCAGGAAGCAATAAAGGTATTTCAACAAGCCAAAATTCTCTTCGGGCCTGGTAAAGCGGCAAATGCTGGTGGAGTTGCTACTTCTGGTCTGGAGATGTCTCAAAATAACCAAAGATTATCCTGGAGTCGTGAAGAAGTGGATAAAAAATTACACGATATTATGGTAGCTATTCACGAACAGTGTGTGAAATATGGTAAACAAGGCAATTATATTGATTATGTTAAAGGTGCAAATACTGCCGGGTTTGTAAAAGTTGCTGATGCTATGTTGGATCAGGGGGTAGTATAGGAAGAGTATGTGAGGAAAATAGTTGGACAAATGTCCAATTTGCCATAACCAAGGCCTTACCGGATCCCTCCAAAACTGTTACCAGAAACCTCCAGGAAATAAACAATGCAGGAACAATGCATAAAGATTGGATAGCTATTTTAGATTTTGGTTCGCAATACACTCATCTCATTGCTCGCCGGGTAAGAGAGTGCGGTGTTTATTCAGAAATAGTCGGTTATAATATCGATGCAGGTAAACTTTTAAAAAGAGCGCCAAAGGCTATTATTTTCTCCGGTGGACCGGCTAGCGTTACTTCAAGAAAAAATCCTATGTGCGATAGAGATATTTTTAATATAAATATTCCTGTTCTTGGTATTTGTTATGGGGCACAACTTATGGCTAAAGCTCTGGGCGGCAGAGTAGTAAAAGCCAATGCAAGAGAATATGGAAAGGTTACTCTTCAGGTCAAATCGAGAGAAAACCTATTTAGAGGATTATCTTCCCAGGAGATTATCTGGATGAGTCATGGAGATAAGATTTTGCGATTACCCCGGGATTTTCGGATAATCGGGTCAACAAAGAATTCTCCTATTACAGCAATGGAGAATAGGATGAGAAGATTCTATGGACTCCAATTTCATCCCGAAGTAGTTCATACGCCCAAAGGAAAAAAGATATTAAAGAATTTCCTTTTTCATTTGGCAGATTGCAGACCTTCCTGGAGTATGCATTCGTTTGTTAAAGATTCGATTAAGGAACTGAAAGAAAAAATAGGCAATAAAAAAGTTCTATGTGCATTAAGTGGAGGCGTAGATTCATCTGTTTTAGCAGTATTACTCCATAAGGCTATAGGAAAGAATTTAATAGCCATCTTTATTGATAACGGGCTTTTACGCAAAGATGAAGTAGCACTTGTTAAGAGAAGATTCAAGAAGCACTATCGGATTAACCTAAAGGTTGTAAATGCACAAGATACCTTTTTAAAAGGTTTAAAAGGGGTTAAGAATCCTGAAACCAAACGCAAGATTATAGGAAGATTATTTATAGAGGTCTTTGAGAGAGAGGCCAAAAAGTTGGGAAAGATTAAGTTTTTAGCCCAAGGCACATTATATCCAGATGTAATTGAATCAAGGTCTCCCGGTGGTGGACCTTCGGCAACTATTAAGACCCACCATAATGTGGGAGGATTACCACGCCATTTAAAGTTTGAGTTAATTGAGCCACTAAAAGATTTATTTAAAGATGAAGTAAGACTCATTGGCAAAGAACTAGGGTTGCCCGAGGATATTATTTACAGGCAGCCTTTCCCGGGTCCGGGACTGGGAGTTAGGGTCATTGGTGCTATTACCAAAGAAAGATTGGATATCTTGCGTCAGGCAGACTGGATATTAATAGATGAGATAAAACGGGCAAAATTATATCGGAAATTGTGGCAGTCTTTCTGTGTACTCTTACCCGTAAAGACAGTAGGTGTTATGGGAGACCAGAGGTCATATGAGAATCTTTTGGCCGTAAGAGCGGTAACAAGTGAGGATGCAATGACTGCTCATTGGGCGAGGCTTCCCTATGAAATACTGGAGAGAATTTCTAATCGTATTATAAATGAAGTCAAAGGGATAAACCGTGTAGTATATGATATTTCTTCTAAACCACCAAGCACAATTGAATGGGAGTAGAGACAAAAAAAGGAGGTTATTTAATGGCGACGCAAGTTAAGGTTGATGTAGAAGTGGCAAAAGAATTGGGACTTACGGAAGAAGAGTTTAATGAGATAAAGAAATTGCTCAAAAGAGACCCAAATTTTACGGAGTTGGGTGTTTTTTCAGCTATGTGGTCGGAGCATTGTAGCTATAAAAATTCACGCAAGTTGTTTACACTCTTCCCTACTAAAGGCAAACAGGTATTGGTTGGTGCAGGCGAAGAAAACTCTGGAATAGTTGATATAGGTGATGGCCTGGGGGTTGCCTTTAAAATAGAATCGCACAATCATCCTTCAGCAGTAGAGCCCTTTGAGGCCTCAGCCACAGGTATAGGCGGATGCTTAAGGGATATATTTACCACCGGAGCAAGACCTGTTGCCGGCTTAGGGGCATTGAGATTCGGAAGTCTGGATAACGAAAAAGTTAAATTCTTGTTTAAAGAAGTTATCAGGGGGTTAGCTCATTATGCCAATACCGCAGAGGTTAGTGCGGTGGGCGGCGAGACTTATTTTGATGAAAGTTATGAAGGCAATCCTTTAGTTAATGCCTTTGTTGTGGGTATTGTAAAGCATGATAATATTGTGAGAGGCGCCGCATACGGAGCGGGAAATCCTGTATATTATATAGGAGGAGAGACAGGAAGAGATGGCGTGGGCGGGGCAAGTTTTGCTTCTAAGGAAATTACTGAGGAGTCTAGTTCTGATACAGGCGCAGTGGCCATAGGTAATCCCGAACTGGGAAAACGTTTAAGAAAGGCTTGCCTGGAATTGATAGAAAAGGGGCTTGTCGTGGGAATGCAGGATATGGGTGCAGCTGGACTTACCTGCTCTACCTCGGAAACAGCTACCAGGGGTGGAACAGGCATTGAAATAGATGTTGCCTTAATTCCTCAGAGTGAAAAAAAGATGACACCTTACGAAATCCTCCTGTCTGAATCTCAAGAGAGGATGTTGGCTATTTTAAAAAATGGCAAAGAAAAAGAGACTTTGGATATATTGAAAAAGTGGAATATAGATGCAGTAAAAATCGGAAAAGTAACAGATGATAAAATGATGCGAGTCAAGGAGAATGGCGTGGTAGTTTGCGAAGTTCCTGCAGAGGCCCTTACCAAGAAAGCACCCCTTTACGATAGAGAAGTCGCCGAGCCTGCCTACTTGAAAGAGGCACAAAAATTGACTATTGAATCCATTAGGATACCGGATGGTTTCAATAAAGTGTTATTGCAATTACTCGACTCTCCCACTATTGCCAGCAAAGAATCAGCATATAAAAAATTTACTGCTATAGATAAGAATGAAGTAACAGTAGGAGCAGGTTCAGATGCAGCGGTGGTTAAAGTTAAAGGCACTAAAAAGGCTTTAGCCATAAGCGTAGATTGCAATGGCAGGTATTGCTATCTGAATCCCTATAATGGTGCAATGATGGCAGTGGCTGAGGCAGCGAGAAATATAGTTTGTAGTGGGGGAAGGCCACTGGCAATTACCGATGGTTTAAATTTTGGCAATCCTATGAAACCTGAAAATTACTGGCAATTTGAAAAGTGTATAGAGGGGCTTTCTGCAGCATGCAAGGCTTTAAATACACCTGTTATCAGCGGTAACGTAAGCTTCTATAATGAAAATCCTAAAGGAGCGATATATCCCACTCCTATAGTGGGAATGGTGGGGTTGATAAAAGATGCGGATAAATATGTTACCCAGGATTTTAAGAGTGAGACCAATTTAATAGTCCTCTTAGGTGAAAACAAGGCTGACCTCTCCGGTAGCGAATATTTATACTTGGTACACAGGCAGAAGAAAGGTAATCCCCAGATAGATATAGAGATGGAGAAGGCTATTCAGGAAGCATGCCTTGAGGCAATCGAGTCGGGTATTATTAATTCTGCCCACGATTGTTCGGAGGGTGGATTGGGAGTAACCCTGGCTGAATCGTGTATTGCCAACGCAAACAAAATGTTGGGCGCAGTGATAAAATTAGATGACTTGAAAAACAAAAATATAAGGATAGATGAGATTCTGTTTGGTGAAGCGCCTTCCAGAATAGTAGTTTCTCTGAACAAAGATAAACTGAGCGCCTTAGAGGAGATACTGAAAAGGCATTCGGTTCCATATCAGATTCTGGGCAATGTTACAGGAGATAAACTCGTAATTCAATACAAAGAAAAGACGATAATCGATCTTCCTTTGACAGCATTGAGTGATACCTGGAGAAAGGCAATTCCCTCAAGGTTGGAAAAATAGACAATTCTATTAATGTCATTGCTTCGTCGCGGAGTTTATCCCGCACATTTGTTGTGCGGGACTCCTGGCAATGACGGAGGAGTAAAAAATGAAACCAGTAAAAATAATTCCTTGTTTGGACATTAAGGATGGTCGAGTAGTTAAGGGTGTAAAGTTTGTTGATTTAAAAGATGCCCGCGACCCGGTGGAAGCAGCCTCTGCTTACTGTACTGCAGGTGCAGATGAACTTGTTTTTTTAGATATCGCTGCTTCTGTTGAAGCAAGGGCTACGCGTTTGGATTGGGTAAAAAAGGTAAAAGAAGTAACCACTGTGCCTTTTTGTGTAGGTGGAGGTATCAGAGATTTACAGGATATGCAGGCTCTTTTTAATCTCGGGGTAGATAAAGTCTCTATCAACACGGCTGCAGTTAAAAATCCTGCTTTAATAAAAGAAGCTAGTGAAAAATTTGGCAAAGAAAAGGTTATTGTAGCTATTGACGGAAAGAAAAATCCTCCTGGTAGCTCTCGCCCAAGATTAGAAGTTTTAATTATGGGCGGAGAAGAACCCTCAGGCTTAGATGTAGTTGAATGGGCAAAGCGAGTTGAAGAGTTAGGTGCAGGGGAAATCCTTTTAACCAGCAAGGATGCTGATGGTACTAAGGATGGATACGATATTGAGATGACTCGTCTGGTTTCAGAATCAGTGGACATTCCCGTGACTGCCTCTGGAGGAGCAGGAAAATTGGAGCACTTCTATGAGGCGGTGACCAAGGGAAAAGCAGATGCAGTTCTCGCTGCTTCTGTGTTTCACTTTGGAGAATATAAAATAAAAGAAGTGAAAGATTATCTCTTGGGTAAAGGAATAAGTGTAAGGACCTAAAAATTTCTTGACAAAAGAGGAAAAGAACAGGTAATATATGGATAGAATACAAAAAAGGTATTCTACAAATTCAAAGGAGTCTTCTGGCAGGAGTAGCTGGAGGGCTTTTTTGTTTAACTCAACCTAATCTCCTCTCCCCTTGGGGGAGAGGGCAAGGGTGAGGGGGAAAGACAGAATGGCGACTAAATACATTTTCATTACCGGTGGTGTAGTTTCTTCGTTAGGTAAAGGGATAACCGCAGCCTCTATCGGATGTTTATTAAAAAGTCGCGGGTTGAGAGTAAATATCCTGAAGATAGATCCTTATCTCAATGTAGACCCTGGAACGATGAGCCCTTTTCAGCACGGAGAAGTTTTCGTCACTGAAGACGGAGCAGAGACTGATTTAGATTTGGGCCATTATGAGAGGTTTCTGGATGTCAATCTGAAAAAAATCAATAATATTACCAGTGGTGTAATTTACGACGCAGTGATTAGTAAAGAAAGAAGAGGAGATTTCTTAGGCAAAACGGTTCAGGTTATTCCCCATATCACTAATGAGATTAAATCTCGTATCAAGGCATTATCGAAAGATTCCGATGTAGTAATTATTGAAATTGGCGGAACCACAGGGGATATTGAAGGCCTGCCTTTTCTGGAGGCAGCGAGACAGTTCAGACAAGATGTAGGAGGAGATAATGTTTGTTATGTTCACGTGACCCTTGTGCCTTACATTAAGGCTGCTGAGGAGATGAAGACTAAGCCTACACAACAGAGTGTAGCTAAATTAAGAGAAATTGGAATTGAGCCTCAAATAATTATTTGCCGCACTGAAAGACCATTGTCAGAAGAGTTAAGGAGAAAAATAGCCTTATTCTGTAATGTTCAGGAAAAAGCAGTAGTGGAAGAAAGGGACGTTTCCACCAGCATCTATGAAGTTCCCTTAATGCTAAAAAGAGAAAACCTCGATACTATTTTATTGGAAATGTTACGTTTGGGGAAAAAGAAGAGTGACCTATCCAGATGGAAAGAAATTGTTAAAAAGACAGGAGATGATTTAAGAAGGAATGTAATAATTGGTGTTGCCGGAAAGTATACGGAACTAAAGGATGCCTACAAGAGTATCTGGGAAGCATTGGTTCATGGAGGATTAAGTAATAGCGTAAATGTAAAGATAAAATATATTAACGTTGATGATAAAAAACTGGAGAGAGAATTAAAAACTGTGGATGGAATTCTTGTTCCCGGAGGATTTGGAGAGAGAGGAATTGAGGGGAAGACAAGGGTTTGTAGATTTGCTCGAGAGAATAAAGTTCCTTTTCTGGGCATCTGTTTAGGAATGCAGTGTGCAGTAATAGATTTTGCTCAAAATGTCTGTGGAATGAAGGGAGCAAATAGCACAGAATTTAAACCAAATACTCCCTATCCGGTTATCGATTTGCTTCCTGAGCAGAAGAAGATATTTCAAAAAGGTGGGACGATGAGATTGGGTAATTATCCATGCAGAATTAAAAGAAACTCCCTCGCCTTTCGTGCTTATAAAAAGAAACTTGTGTTGGAAAGACATCGACACAGGTATGAATTAAACAATAAGTTTCGAGCCAGGTTGAAAGCAAAAGGGCTCTTGGTAACTGGCGAATATGAGAGAAAGCGCTTGGCAGAAATTGTTGAACTCAAAAACCATCCCTGGTTTGTAGCGGTTCAGTTCCACCCCGAATTTAGATCCAGACCCACGAAACCCCACCCCTTATTCAGAGATTTTATCAAAGCCTCCCTAAATAAGAAAAAGAGTATATAGCTCAAAATTTAACCTAATAAGAGATTCCGTTAAGATCCGCTCAATAGCGGATTGCGTCTATATAAAAAATGGAATGAAAACAATGAAAGAAAACAAAAAAGCAGTAGTATTATTAAGTGGTGGACTCGATTCATCCACTTGCCTGTACAAGGCGATAGAAGATGGGTACGTCCCTTACGCATTATGTTTTGACTACGGACAGAGGCATCTCAAAGAGGTGGAGTCTTCAAGGAGAATAGCTGAGAAAGCAGGTGCATTTTTTAAAAAGATTAAGATTGATTTAAGACAAATAGGAGGTTCGGCTTTAACGGATAATGTAGAAGTTCCTATGGGAAGAGAGATAGAAGAAATGGCCAGCGATATCCCAGCGACTTATGTACCGGCAAGAAATACAATTTTTCTTAGTATAGCTTTGAGTTTTGCCGAGGTGATAGACGCAGATGCAATTTATATAGGTGCAAATATGATAGATAATCCAGGTTATCCGGATACAACACCGAGATATATAGAAACGTATCAGAATCTGATTAATGTAGCTACAAAAAAGACAGTAAAAGGCGACAAAATAGAGATAAAAACCCCTTTAATTCAAATGACAAAGAAAGAGATAGTACAAGAAGCAATAAGGTTAAAAGTGCCTTTAGAACTTACCTGGAGTTGTTATCAGGGGAAAGAAGAACCTTGTGGCCAGTGTGATGCGTGCAAATTGAGAGCTAAAGGCTTCCAAGAAGCGGGTTTAATCGATAGTTTATATTAAAAATATAATAAGATTTAAATAGATTACTTCACTCAATTTTTGAAATTCATGCCTAAATTCCTCTCCTCTCCCTTAAAAAATTCTCTTTCGTAGAAAAATTTATTGCTTTTTAGGAAGAATGCTGTTATAATTTAAAAATTGCCAGTGGACCATTATTGGAGTGTAAGAGGATGAGAACTTTTATTGCTGTAGGAATATCCAGTGAAGCGAGGGAAAGGATTGCTCAAATTCAGGTGGAGTTGAGGAAAGGAGACCCAGATGTCAAATGGGTTGAGCCTAAAAACCTCCACATCACTCTAAAATTTCTGGGCGAGGTAAGTGAGGAGAAGCTTTCCGGAGTAATTGAAAAGACAAAACTTGCAGTCTCAGGGATTTCCAATTTCAGGGTTCACCTTTCTGGGTTAGGTAGCTTTCCCAATCTGAGGTCTCCACGGGTAGTCTGGGTTGGCGTAAGTGAAGGTAAGACGGAACTGAAAAATTTAAGTGAGAGGATTGAAGAGAACCTTTCCTATTTAGGATTTGCCAAAGAGAAGAGAGAGTTTTCTGCTCATTTGACGATTGGCAGGGTCAGGTCTCCCAGGGGAAAGGGGACGTTGGGTAAGAAAATAGAAGACTTAGAAAGGTGTGATGTAGGAGAATTTTCTATGGACAAAGTGCTGGTTATGGAGAGTCAGCTCAGTTCCAAAGGACCCACTTACAGGATAATAGAGGAAGTAAATCTAAGATGATAATCAAGAAATTGAAAGATAAGTTACTGGAGAAAAGGTACCGTGTCATACTGGTTATGGCTTTCTTATTGCTTATGGCGGTGGTTGCTATCATTTCCCGGAAGAGTGAGATGGAGCTCCGTTCTCTCCCCTTCTCTCCGGGCGGTTTTAAGGAGATAGCCCTTACCTTTGATGATGGCCCGGTCCCCAGTGTCACACCAAAAATTTTGGAGGTGCTGAACAAAGAGGGTGTTAAGGCGACTTTCTTTGTAGTGGGAAAGATGGTGGAGAAATACCCATGGTTACTGGAACGGATATGGAAGGAAGGACACGATGTAGGCAACCATACATATAG
>DAOVHK010000179.1 GCA_030671905.1 Clostridia bacterium
AAAGGCGGTACTTAAGAGTGCTGGCTCAATCGTCGAGCGAATTTCTTTTTTCTCTCGTTCTAGTCGTTCACTAATGAAGGCAGATTGTAAGGAGGGACTAGCTTGAGCAGCAAAGACCGCTGTATCTTATCAAACAGAAGATAGGATTCTCGGAAGAGGCACAAATAATGGATAAGCCAGAAAGGAGAGGACCTTGCAAGAACAAGAACTCAGCTTAAGAGATTATATTGAGGTGGTCAAAAGAAGAAAGAAGACTATCTTGTTGGTATTTTTCATAGCCATAATAGGTAGCGCAGTATTGAGTTTTGTGCTGCCGCCGGTCTATCAAGTAAAATCAACTATAAAAATCGGACAAATTGTGGATTTAAGCACCTTCGAGAAAGTACCAATTGAAAGTGCTGTTGCATCGTCTCAGTTTCTCCAGGGACCCGGGCTGCTGACAGATGCAATACGGGATTTGAATCTGCCTTTTACTCTTAAGAAACTGCGCAAAAAGGTTTCTGCAGAACCTATTGGGCAGGAAGAGGATTTAGTGGAGATGAAAATTGAGATGGCTGACCCCCCGCAAGCATTAAGTACATCCCGCTACCTTACCGCTAAGCTTGAGGAACGCCATCATCAAATCAAGCTTGAGCATGAAGATAAGACTGCTCTTTTAGCCCAGTATGATGAACATATCGCCGGTCTCCATGGACAGCTCGTTGACGTTGATGAAAGCAAAGAGGAGTTTCTGGCCAAATACGATGAACAGGTTAAAGGTCTCTATGAGCAACTGGCTCTGGTTGACATCCACAGAAAGGAGATTTTAACTGAATACGATGTACGGATTAAAGGAATTAACGAACAATTGGTTGAGATTAAGGACAATATCAGTAAAGCCAAGGAAGACTTGCAGAGGATGAGGGAGGAATTTGAACCACTTTCAGAGGCCGAATCTCGTCTATTAGTGGGCTACATGGACGATGTTAAGAGTAAAGAAAATCGATATGATGCCCTGATGAAGGAATCCAGAGAAACTCAGATAAAGAAAACCGAACTCCTGCGGAGTATCCAGGTTGAATCCGATACTCTAATGGAGGAATTGAGACAGATTCAGGTCAAGAAAACCGAACTTTCAAGAGATGCAGGAGAACAACACGACATCCTTATGCTCCAGTTGAGGGAAGTGCAGACGGAAAAGGCTAAACTTGAGAGGTTAGAATCAGCAAAAATGTATATTACAGAGACCATTGTACCTGCTGAGGAACCCGAGGAGCCGATAAGACCTAATATACCTCTCAATATAGTAGTTGCTGCTGTTATAGGTCTGGTGATTGGGTTGGGCCTGGTATTCTTCTTAGAATCCCTTGAGAAAGGCAAGTAAAATTACTGAAAAAGAGAGATTGGAAAGAAGAGATAATAGTCAAAAAGAACTTTCAATAATTATTCCCTTGTTTAATGAGGAAAAGAACCTTGCTTCACTCTATAGTGAACTGAAGTCTGCCTTAAAAAGCTTTGCTGAATCATATGAAATAATTTTTGTGGACGATGGTAGTGCAGATAATTCATGGTCAGTACTGGAAAGACTCCATGCGGCAGATAAAGATATAAAAGGCATCCAATTTAGAAAGAATTCAGGTAAGGCGGCTGCTCTTTCCGCCGGATTTAAGTATGCTCAGGGAAAGGTAATTGTAACTATGGATGCCGACCTTCAGGACGATCCTGCAGAAATTCCCAAATTTATTAAGAAATTGGATGAGGGATATGATTTGGTTTCAGGATGGAGATTTGAAAGGCAAGACTCCATTTCCAAAACTCTTCCTTCCAAGATTTTTAACTATTTGACTTCCAGGTTAACTAGAATCAGGATTCATGACTTTAATTGTGGGTTTAAAGCCTACCGCCAAGGGGTAATCAAAGATATCGAACTTTATGGGGAGCTGCACAGGTATATTCCAGTTCTGGCCCATTGGAAAGGCTACAAAGTGGGCGAAATGAAGGTAAAACATCATCCCAGAGCACATGGAAAGTCCAAATATGGCATGGTGCGGCTTTTCAGGGGATTCACCGACCTACTTACAGTTACCTTCTTAACCAGATATATGCAGAAACCTCTTCATTTATTTGGAGCCGTCGGGTTGTTACTTTTCCTGCTGGGATTTGTGGTAAATGTCTACTTTGTAGTTTTGTGGCTCCTAGGGCGGGGAATCTGGCTAAGGCCTCTACTACTATTAGGAGTTCTCTTAATGCTGATTGGCTTTCAGGTTGTCTCCACCGGATTAATAGGTGAAATAATAGTCAGCAGCCGGGGTAGGACTGATGATGAATATAGTATTAAGAGATTCCTTGAGTAGCCGGATTACTGCACAATTCTCTTGCTTAAGAAGGATTTCCTATGCAGCTTTTAGATTCATTCAAGCGTCTTTTTATGCGCATCAGATTTCTGGCAATCGTGGGGGGAGTTCTTCTCTGGATAGCAACCTCTCAAGTCGTGGAAATTGTTAAATGGAGTCTTCCCTCCTGGGAAACAATCTTAAGAAATCCTACCGCTTCCTATGACCAAAGGATGATGTTCCAATGGGGAACCGATCACCGTCTTATGGCATTTGCAAGAGATAACACCCCTCCCAATGCTTGCCTTATCACTCCTCCCTGGGTTTTGCCCTGGGTCAATCAGGGAAACTTCCTCTTATTGGCATATTTTCTCTATCCCAGGAAAATCTACTACGGGAAAGGTGAAGTTGAAAAAGAACTTGAGACCAATAAAGTCATTACTCAT
>DAOVHK010000182.1 GCA_030671905.1 Clostridia bacterium
TAATGTTGATAGACAAAGAGACAAACATGCTGGAGATTGTAGCAGCAAGAGGTCTGTCTGAGGAAGTGGTGAAGAACACCCGCATTCCCATTGGAAAAGGCATTGCCGGAAAAGTGGCTGAGGAGGGAGAGCCGATTCTTTGTGAAAATATAGAAACCGATAAGCGTTTTTTTAAAGAGAGTAATGAAAAATATACCTCTAAGTCTTTTGTTTCCGTCCCTCTCAAAGTTAAAAACAAGGTAATTGGCGTTTTAAATGTAAACAACAAAGAATTGAAACAGACGTTTGATGAAAAAGACCTGAGGCTACTAACCATTTTAGCCGACCAATCAGCAATGACTATTGAAAATGCAGAGCTTTATAAACATATGCAAGAAACCTACCTGGGAACAATTCAGACTCTTGCGCGAGCCATTGATGCCAAAGACCCCTATACTAAAGGCCATTCGGATAGAGTGACCCGGTATGCGGTGAAGATTGCCAAAGAGATGAACCTCTCCGAGAGCGCAGTTAGGAATATCGAGTATTCTGCTCTCATTCACGACATTGGAAAGATTGGTATTCAGGAAGCAATCCTGACGAAAAAAGGTAAACTCACGGGGACAGAATATGAGATTGTCAAAATGCATCCGCTAATTGGGGAAAGTATCATAACTCCGGTCAAGTTTTTAAATGGAATTGCGCCATTAATTCTTTACCATCATGAACGTTTTGACGGCAAGGGCTATCTGGAGGGATTGAGGGGTGAAGCAATTCCCTTAGGTGCGAGAATCATTAGTGTTGCTGATGCTTTCGATGCCATGACCTCAGACCGGCCTTACCGCAAAGCGTTGACCAAGGAAGATGCCAGAAAAGAATTGGAGAAAGAGAGCGGAAAAAGATTCGATCCCCAGGTGATTAAAGCTTTCTTGAGACTACGGGACAAAGGAGAACTGGAAAAGGAAGGTCTGTAAGTGGAAAACCCGGCAATTAACTGCGAACGAGTAAAGAGAGTTTTAGTAGAATTTATTAGAGAAAGAATAGAAAATAGTGGATTCCAGCGAGCGGTCTTAGGCCTTTCCGGTGGAATCGATTCAACAGTCGTTGCTTACCTGGCGGTGGAGGCGCTTGGAGACCCTCGTAATGTGTATGCCTTGATTCTGCCTTATAAATCTTACCAGTCGGAGAGCGTAAAGGATGCCCGGCTCATTGCCAGAAAGCTGGGGATAAATTCACAGATAATTAGGATTGACCCTATGATTGAAGAATATTTCAGGAAATTTTCTTATAGAAAAATTTCCCATCCTGTTATCTTGGGAAGTGAGGGCTCACAGGTTAAAGCATTGGAATATTTGAGGAGGGGAAATAAGATGGCGCGGGAGAGGATGTCTATCCTTTACGACTGGGCATTAGTTTTGAGGGGTTTGGTACTGGGGACGAGCAATAAGACAGAACTAAGCATGGGCTATTTTACCAAATATGGCGACGGAGGAGTCGACATGGAACCACTGGGCGACCTTTACAAGACTCAGGTGAGGCAACTGGCAAAATATCTCGGGGTTCCCCAGTCAATCATAAGAAGGCGTCCATCGGCGGGATTATGGCCGGGGCAGACTGATGAAGGAGAACTGGGCATCAATTACGAGGAGCTGGATAAAATATTATATTGTATGTTGGAGAAAAAACATAGTATTAAGAAATTACTAACTCTTGGCTTTTCCATAGAAAATATCGAGAAAGTTAAAAATTTTGTTAAGAATTCAAAGCACAAAAGGAGGCTGCCACCAGTTGCTAAGATAGGGTAAGAATTATGGGTATACTTTATGTTGTGGCTACTCCCATTGGGAATCTGGAAGATGTAACCTTGAGAGCACTGCGTATTCTTAAGGAAGTCGATTTAATTGCAGCTGAAGATACAAGAAAGACCAGAAAATTATTAAGCCATTATGGTATTCACACCTCTCTCACCAGCTATTACGGCAGAGAAAGGAAAGCAGATTATCTAATTGACACCCTGAACAAAGGTAAAAATGTGGCTTTAGTATCAGAAGCAGGAACTCCCGGAATTTCTGATCCTGGCTACCCTCTCATAAAGAGGGCGATAGAGAAGGGAATTATTGTCCAGTCAATTCCTGGCCCCTGTGCTGCTATATCCGCACTGGTAGTCTCAGGCCTGCCCACTGATGGATTCATTTTTACGGGTTTTTTACCCCGTAAGAAAGGAAAGTTAACAAAACGACTGAGAGAGCTATTTAATTTCGAAAAGACAGTTATTTTTTATGAATCGCCAAACAGGATAATGGCCACTCTGGAAGTGGTCAAAGAAAATTTTGGAGAGGTGAATGTAGTTATCGCCCGGGAATTAACGAAAAAGTTTGAAGAAGTCATCAGGGGAAGTATTGACCAGGTATTGACTCTACTTAAGGGAAGAAAAATAAAAGGCGAGGTGATAATTCTCCTTCATAAATGAGAAAACTCAAAATTCCCTTACGGGTTGATATTCGGAGAAATTTTAGGTATAATTAGTGGCGAAATGGCAATAAAAATTAGACTATTCCATAAATTTATCCTTATTATGGTCGTTCTTGCTGTCCTTCCGCTCTCCATTGTGGGACTGAGGATGATTAATATCAATAGGGTGGCTCTTCAGGATTCTATTTTAGAGCTCCATACCCATCTGGCTCAGTCGTTGGCGGAGAGGATTGACGATTACATAGA
>DAOVHK010000136.1 GCA_030671905.1 Clostridia bacterium
AATTTTGATAATCGATAGGAGCTTGCTAAAATTCTAGTTTCCACCGCGGGAGAGCGCAAAAAAATAGGTCTCTTCGTTCCCGATGAATGGCCCTGGCCAAAAGAGATCAGCACAGGAGGCCTTGGTATCATTCCCAAAGAAATAAACGATATTGTATTTGAAGCGGCAACGAAAACCCTAATGGATAAGGTAAATCCAAAAGAAACTCTCAATGAAGCCAAGAAGAAAATAGATAAATACTTAGCGGAATTACCATATAAGATATACGGATACAAGTAAGAGAGTGAAGAAATAAGGAGAGGATAGAAAAGGGGAGGCTAAAGATATTCTTTCCTCCCCTTTTTTGATATATTTTTTTTATAGAAAAGGAGAATAGGAATTGCGAATAAAAGAAATATAACTTCTTTTCCAGAAGATATTTTCTCAAAGAAAGTTAGTTGGTTTTCTTTTTGTCCTACCGGGATTAGTTTTTTTTATGATTTTTTTCTTCTATCCTGTTATCAATGCCATATATATTAGTTTTACCAGGTGGAACCTTTTTACTTCCAAACAATTTGTGGGATTAGGTAATTTTGTAGAATTATTGCAGGACCCTGATTTCTTACAGTCTTTCAAAGTAACAGGTTATTTTTCTCTGGGGACGTGTCTATTGTTATGGATTACCTCCCTGTCTTTGGCATTATTGATAAATAGCAACTTGAAATTTACTAAGTTATTTCAAATATTTTATTTTGTTCCTTCAATCCTATCGCTTACAGTTGTGACTATTGTCTGGTCTTATATGTACAGGAGGTTAGGCTTAATAAATATGTTTCTCAAAGCTGTTTTTGATATCTCTTCTATTCCTTGGCTATCAAGCAGTAAATATGCTTTGCTGTCGATTACAATAATGATGGTATGGTGTTGGGCTGGCTACTATATGATAATCTTTTTAGCTGGCCTACGAGGGATTCCTTTTACTTTGTATGAAGCAGCCAAAATAGACGGAGCTAATTGGTGGCATACGCTTATTAGAATCACATTTCCTTTGTTGAAGCCAACTTTTCTGTTTATCTCTATTGTTTCTGTGATGGCGTGCCTCCAGGCTTTTGCTCCATTTCTTCTAATGACCAGCGGAGGACCTGGCAGCAGTACCAGAGTGATGACCTTGAAAATTTATGGAGATGCTTTTTTCCGTCTTCGCATGGGGCGAGCTGCAGCAGAATCTATGATTTTATTCTTAATTATGTTTATTTTTTCCTTAATACAAATTAGAGGATTTAAATCAGAGGTCACTTATTAATGATTGAGAGAGCACTTCTTGAAAAGACAGCTATATATTTGGTATTAATTATTCTTGCAATAATATTCACTATTCCGGTCTTCTGGATGTTCTCTTCGTCTTTTAAGAGTTTAGAAAATACCTTAACAGTGAACATTAAATGGCTTCCGGAAAAATTACATTTTGAGAATTATACAGAAATCTGGGGTGCCGAACAATTTAAGACTTATTTTTTAAATAGCCTAGTAGTTGCTATTACAGTAACCTTTGCTACTATTTTTCTTGCCTCGCTTACCGGCTATGGATTATCAAAATTTGATTTTCCGGGAAGACAAGTTATTTTTTTGTTTATTTTATCTACAATGATGGTGCCATTCCAGGTAATAGTTATTCCACTATATATAATTGTTCGATATTTTGGATGGATAGATACTTATCAGGGTTTGATTATTCCAGGAGCTCTGACTGGCTTTGGTGTGTTTTTTATGAAGCAATATATTCAAACCATATCTAATGAATTTATCGACGTGGCAAGAATTGATGGATGTAGCGAATTTGGAATATTCTGGAGAATTATTTTGCCTCTATCTAAACCAGCTTTAGCCGCTCTGGGAATTCTTACTTTTCTCGGTAGCTGGAACAACTTGCTATGGCCTCTAATTGTAATACAAAGCGAGGGATTGAAGACATTACCCCTGGGATTGGCTAAGATTATGCAAAGTGAGTATGGAGTAAGGTATAATGTACTAATGAGTGGAGCCGCCATAGCCTCTGCTCCAATGATAATGGCATTCTTAATTTTTCAGCGAAGAATTACTAAGGGAATTACTTTGGGCGGTCTAAAAGGTTGAGGAATATTAATAAAATAATGAATTCAATAGAATAATCTGGGAATATGAGAATGAAATTAAAAGCAGGAATAGCTAAAGTAAATATAACTCCATTTGTGGGAGTAGAGTTGGGCGGATATGGAGCTAGGATCAATCCATCCCAAGGAATATATGATGATTTGTTCAGTAAAGCTTTAATCCTGGACGATGGAGAAAAGAGAATAGCCATGATTACTAATGATTTATTGGCTTTTGATCATGAGTTTATAGTAGAAGTTGGTGAGCTAATTCAGAATCAGGTGGGAATAGATAAAGAGAACATTATGATCACCGTTTCTCATACTCATTCTGGCCCGGTGACTTCCTTTGGACTCCAAAGTACCGGGAGAAAGGATGAAGATTATGTGCAAATTCTACAAAAGAAAATTGTCGGTGCGGTTTACATGGCTTCTCGTAGCGCAAAAGAGGCGAAAGTAGGCGCAGGGAAGGGGGAAGTAAGGGATGTAAGTTTTAATAGGCGTAGATGCAAGAAAGATATTGACCCGGAATTAGGTATCATTAGAGTTGACGATATTGATGGCAATCCAATGGTTCTTCTCACTAATTATGCCTGCCATGGTGTAGTCTTAGGCCCAAAAAACCTGTTTATCTCTGCAGATTATCCCGGAGCAATGCAGAAATTTATAGAGAAAGCAAAGGGCGGAATGGCTATGTTTACTCAAGGTGCCTGTGGTGACATAGACCCCCTTGTAAACTGTTATGCCTGGGGAGAGGGGACCTTCAAAAATACAGAGCAAATGGGTACTATTTTAGGAGCAGAAGCGATAAAGATCGGTAAGCAAATTAAAACTACCTCTCAGGCAAGACTTGAGGCGAAGTCAAAAATGATAAAATTACCTACAGAGAAGCTTCCTTCTCTAAAAGAAGCTCAAGAAATGGTTGACAAATATAAGCGAAAGTTAAACAAATTAAACAAAAAGAGTCACCTTATAGACAGGCAAACTATGAGAATGAATTTAGATTGGGCTCAAAGGTTGGTCAATATAGTAAAAAAAGATAGAGACAAAAATGGAATAATGGCGGAAATACAAATCTTGTCTATCAATGAAACTGTGCTTGTGGGCATCTCAGGGGAAGTATTTATGGAGATTGGCCTGGATATTAAGAAGGAATCTGGTTTTAAGAATACCTTTATCATCAGTTATGCAAATGGTTGCGTTGGATACATTCCTACCGAAGAAGCCTTTAGAGAAGGAGGTTATGAGCCGAAAGAGGCTTTCAAATGGTACGGGTATCCCTTTCCTTTCGCTCCAAATGTGGAAGAAAAAATAAAAAAGACTGTTTCAGATTTAATAAAAACTCTCAAGCAGGAGTAGGAAATGGCAAGATTAGCTATTAATGGTGGGAAACCAGTGAGAAAGAAGGATTTTCCTTTCTGGCCAATTTTTGGCGAAGAGGAAAGGAAAAACCTTTTGGCGGTTTTTGAAAGTGGCAAGTGGTGGTATGGAGAAAAACTCAAGGAGTTTGAAGAAAAATTTGCCACCTTTCAGGATGCCAAATATGGAGTTACCTGTACTAATGGGACAGCGGCATTGCAAGCATCTTTGATAGCCTGCGGTATTGGAGCAGGGGATGAGGTTATAGTTCCACCTTATACCTTTGTGGCTACGGCTACGGCGGTACTTAAGGTCAATGCTATCCCTGTTTTTGCTGATATAGATATTGAGACAGCCAATATTGACCTAGGAGATGTAAAAAGGAAAATTACTCCCAAGACCAAAGCTATAATTCCGGTGCATTTTGCTGGTCTTCCCTGTGATATGGATCTCCTGGGTGATATTGCCGGAAGACATA
>DAOVHK010000053.1 GCA_030671905.1 Clostridia bacterium
TTAACCGATATCTTAAAAGATGCCGGATATAAGGTCAAGGCTGTATCTACTGGGGAGAAGGCATTAGGCGAAATCAAAGAGGACGGCTATAGCGTAATGATCACTGATTTAAGAATGCCTGGAATGAATGGCATTGAGGTAATAAAAGAAACTAAACAGATAAATAGGGATATATGTATTATTGCCATTACTGCCTATCCTTCTGTTAAATCAGCGGTAGAGGCACTGCGCGAAGGTGCTTACGATTACATTACCAAGCCCTTTGACATTGAAGAAATAAAGTTGGTGGTGCACCGCGTTGCAGAGAGATATTTTTTATTAAAACAAGTTGGACGGAAAGGATTTTATCGAGAACTACCCATTTTAGACGATCTAACTGGAATCTACAACCATCGCCACTTCCACGAAGTGCTTCCCCGTGAGGTAGAGCGGGCAAAACGCTATTCGCAACCATTCTGTTTGCTACTGATAGATATTGACGACTTTAAAAAATACAATGCTACCCATGGGCACTTAGCCGGTGATAAACTCCTTACGAATATTGCTAATTTGCTCATTCCCTCGATCCGCAGTGCAGACATAATCTTTCGATATGGTGGAGAGGAATTTGTTGTTATTCTACCCCAGGTAGGGAAACAGGGAGGAGTGGATTCAGCCAAGCGCCTACTCAAGTTAATAAAACAAAAATTATCTGTGACGGTAAGTATTGGCCTGACCTCTTTCCCTGAGGATGGAGCCTCCAAAAACGAATTAATTAACCAGGCAGATTCTGCTATGCATCAGGCGAAGAAGTTAGGAAAAAACAGGGTATGTACATTTGGGGAAAAGAGTAAGAAATAAAAGAATATCTGTGCTCGTTGTTGATGATGAAGATGTGATGCGTAGTCTATCCACTGTCCTGCTCACTGAACGAGGATATGAGATTATCGCTATTAAGAATGGTTAGGAGGTAGTAGAAGAAGTCAAATGGACAAAAAGACGTCAGAGAAAATCAAAATCTTAGTTGTTGATGACGCAGAGGTAATGCGTAACCTTTTAACCGGCGTGTTAACCGATTCCGGATACGAGGTCAAGGCTGTATCTACTGGAGAAAAAGCATTAGGCGAAATCAAAGAGGATGACTATGACGTAGTAGTCACTGATTTAAAAATGCCTGGAATGAATGGCATTGAGGTAATAAAAGAAGCTAAACAGATAAATAGGGATATATGTATTATTGCCATTACTGCCTATCCTTCTGTTAAATCAGCGGTAGAGGCAATGCGCGAAGGTGCTTACGATTACATTACCAAGCCCTTTGACATCGAAGAGATAAGATTGGTCGTGCGCCGCGCTGCAGAGAGATATTTTTTATTAAAAGAAGCCGGGCAGAAAGAATTTTATCGGGAACTGGCCATTTCCGACGGTCTAACTGGAATCTACAACCATCGCCACTTCCACGAAGTGCTTCCCCGTGAGATAGAGCGGGCAAAACGCTATTCGCAACCGTTCTGTTTGTTACTGTTAGATATTGATGATTTTAAGAAATACAATGATACCCATGGGCACTTAGCTGGTGATAAACTCCTTATGAATATTGCCAGAATTCTCGTTGCCACGACCCGAAATGTAGACATAGTCTTTCGATATGGTGGAGAGGAATTTGTTGTTATTCTACCCCAGGTAGGGAAACAGGGAGGAGTGAGTTCAGCCAAGCGCATACTCAAGTTAATAAAACAAAAATTATCTGTGACGGCAAGTATTGGCGTGACCTCCTTTCTTGAGGATGGAGTCTCCAAAGACGAATTAATTAACCAGGCAGATTCTGCTATGTGTCAGGTGAAGAAGTTAGGAAAAGACAGGATATGTGTATTTGGAGAAAAGAATGAAAAGTAAAAAAATATATGTGCTCGTTGTTGATGATGAAGATGTGATGCGTAATCTATTCATTGACCTGCTCACTGAACGAGGATATGAGGTCATTGCCGTTAAGAATGGTTATGAGGCAGTAGAAAAAGTCAAAGAGATAAATTTCGCCATTGCCTTCATTGATGTCCATATGCCGGGGATAAACGGAGTCGAAACCTTAAAGGCAATTAGGGAAATCAAACCTCAAACGAGAATTGTGATGATGGATAGCTTTCCCAATGCCTTAATGGAGCAGGCGAGGAGAGAAGGGGCGATAACCTGCATTCACAAGCCATTTGAGATAAATGAAGTAACAGATATAATGGAAGAGGTTGTGGAACAAAAGGAGAGGATATGAGTGAAGGTAATATCTTGGTCATTGATGACGAAAAAACGATGTGTAATCTCTTAAAAGATAGTTTGTCTGAGCAAGGTTACAACGTTACTACTACCCAAAAGGCAAAAGATGGTTTACAGCATGCACAAAATAGTTTATTTGACCTGATAATTACGGATTTAAAGATGCCCAAGATCGATGGCATAGGAATAATAAGGCGAATTAAGAAGTTTGACACAGGTAATATGGTAATTGTCATTACCGGCTACCCTTCTTTCGACACTGTTCGGGAAGCACTCAGATTGGGTGCTTATGATTATATCACTAAGCCGTTTAACTTAGAAGAGATATTCTTTATAGTAAAAAGAGCAATAGAATTTCGTCGCCTCCAGTTAGCCAATAAGAAATTAATGAAAGAATTGGAGGAAGAGAATATTATCTTAGAGAAAAAGGTCGAGGAAAGGACCGGGGATTTAAAAGAACTTTATAAGAATATGCAATCTGCATATATGGCTACAGTTAAAGCCCTGGCTCAGGCGATTGATGCCAAGGACCATTACACCCATAGTCATTCACAAAATGTGACTAAATATGCGGTAGCCATTGCTAAAGAAATGGGATTTTCTCAACGGGAAGTACACACTCTTAGAGAAGCCTGCCAGTTGCACGATTTAGGGAAGATAGGCATTCATGACTATATCTTAAATAAATCCGAGAAACTTACACAAGAGGAGTGGGAGAAGATAAGGTCACATTCCTTGCGAGGAGCAGAAATCTTAGAGCCTTTGACTTTCTTGGATAAGGTGATTATATTGATAAGACAGCATCATGAGAGATATGACGGAACAGGTTATCCCAATGGACTGATAGGAGAAAAAATAAAATTAGGTGCCCGGATAATAGCTGTGGCAGACGCCTTCGATGCCATGATATCTGAAAGGCCATACCGTAAAGCCTATTCTAAGAAATACGCTATTTCCAAACTTAAGGAGACCAGCGGTACTCAATTTGACCCCCAAATAGTAAAGGTCTTCCTGGAGGTCTTAAAGAAAGAACCCGGGATTGTATAGCAAGCGACATTAGATAAAAAGTCCTATCCTTTATTTATCCAAAATTCCCTTCCTCTTATAATTTTCTTGTTCCTCTTTAGAAATTCTAACATAAATCCACATTGCCTTATCAACAATTAACATTCACCGATGAAATTGGGGAGTAAATTACTATACGGAATGTTTGCCAGGGATTAAGGAAGCAGTACGAATGCGGATTTGGGCACGAGCCTGCGATTCTTCTCTACTCAAGATTTTTTTTCTGCATTTTGAATTGTATCAGGTAGAATTGGTGAAAGAATTCACTGATATTTTAAATCTAGAGCCAATTTTTGCAGAGCAAAAAATTGGCTCCCTGAGACAGACTCTCACTTGATTTTATGCTTTTATCCAAATTAGTTTAGAGTACTATCTTTTTAATAGTTCAATCAAGCTATTTCGGCGCTCCATTTATGCAAAATAGAATAGCATGGGCCATTTTTCTGTTGAGGGAGAGACTACCACTGATACTGTATTCCCAAGTCATACCGTCCAACCGATTGAGATGTTGATCTGCCTTCATATTCCCAGGCAATGCGAATCAAAAAAGCAGTTGAGGTTCTGTGCCAGGCTTCAATCCTCCCCACATGAGCCGAGAACCTCCTCGTCTGGCCGGGAGCACCTCTCTATTTCGTGTAAATTTTTTGGCGAAAAGATTCTTCCTCTCAGGTGGGTATTTTACGAAGATTTAAATGATATGTCAATCCAAAAATAGGTGTGAGCCTTTTTCTCGCGCAACGTTATATTACAAGACCTGACCCTGGTCCCACTAATAAAAGACATAAGAAAAGATGGA
Source organism: Clostridia bacterium (assembly GCA_030671905.1). Lineage (GTDB taxonomy): Bacteria > UBA6262 > WVXT01 > WVXT01 > WVXT01 > WVXT01. Next base: position 4,109 of record DAOVHK010000053.1, read on the forward strand.
ACCTATCTTTCCTCTTTGACAAGATTTTCGATCTTCTTCTTCAATATCTTAAAATCAAACGGTTTAAATATAAAATCTCGGGCTCCAGAAAGCAGTGAATCTTCCTGTACAATTTCATCGGTCAGAGCGCTCATATGAATTACCGGAATGTTTTTAAGATCTTCTTGGGAATTTAACCATTGGCAGAATTCTATCCCTGTAGCATCAGGTAACATAATATCTATTAACATCAGGATAGGTCGATTTGATGAAAGCCACTCTTTGGCTCTTATTGCATTTGTTCTTGTTTCAGCTCGATAGCCAAGCTTTTTTATAAATACTGAGAGTAGCTTTTGTATTTTCTCATCATCCTCTACTATCAAAACTGTTTTATTTTCCATTATCCTTCTCTTTTTCAAAAAGTGGGGTTGATAATCTAAAACGGGAATTTACTGTAACCAGCGAGCTTCTAATTAACAAAATCTTTTTTTGAACTTCTTCAAGTTCTTTGATTGAATGTTTTTTCTTAAGTATCCCATGACATTGACTCAGCTGTTCTAAAACCTCATTAATAATTTTTTGGTCGCGATGAATTAATTTATTTAATACAAGCATTGTTTCATTGAATTCTTTAACAAAATCTTTGAGCATACTTCCGCGACGTAATTGAACATTGCAGAAGTTACCTCTTTTTATTTCCTGCAACGCTTTACGGACTCGAAATAAAGGGCCAGCTACCTTATGGGACAAATATATACCCAATAGGAAATTGCCTCCTATAAAAAGCAATAAAATCAAAATTAACGTCTTAAAAAAATCCATAACCATATTACTTTGCTTCCAATCAGAGACAATAGTCGAAAGACGAGATATTCCCCAGCTAATAAAAATTCCCTCTATCAAAACAATAAAAATTATTATCAAAACAAACCAAAACTGTAATTCAGGCTCAACAATATATTGTCCTCTGAATTGTTTCTCTCTCATATTTTTAACGATTGTTAACAATAATTTCTACTCTTTCCAATGATTCTTCAGAAATCTCCCCCTGACAAAATATCTCTACCTCTGAGCGAACAAGCATTCTAGCCAATTCTCCAGAAATCTCTTTGGCAGTTATTTCCGCAATTGTTTTATTTCTACAATAGACAATTACATTAATGGGAAAGGTAAAAAAATGTTTTTTAATCCAATCGGAAGTTTCCTGTAGAAGCTCCTGACCAAAATCGCTGAACTGGTGTTTTTCCAAAAGAACTGGCGGGGATCGATAAAGCATCTTAAAATCTAGACTAATAAAAAATCCTTCCGGCTCCTGATGAGCAAACCCCGAAATAGTAAAAGGGTTACGGACGAATGTATGGAAACTCCCTGTGGCATCATAATAACGTAGGATAGTAGAATAGGGATATCCAACTTTAAGCACTTTACCGTTTTTGTCTCGGCCATCAAAAAGAATAGTTTCCGGGGGTAAACCTCGCCCAGAATATTTCCGAAAAGTCTCACCTGACTCATCGGCAACTATTAGCTCCCAGCGGGCTAATTCTTTAGCCTTCTTAGTATCTGGTTCTTTAAAAGTTGCTTGTAAATCCCTAAGAGGATAAAAAATGTACACTTTTTCATCACGAATGTGGTGAGTGAATGGAATAATTACTTGAGTGCTTTTCACTAGTTCAGGCAAGGAATCCTGTGGTTGTTTTTCCCAGCCAGAAGGTTTCTTTAATAGAATCTCTTCTTCCGTTTTAAGACTCTCAAGAATTTCGCGATTCTGTTCTATAGGTATCTCCAGGTGGGGTTTTGTGCTTTTGAGTTCTAAGACCTCTTCCCCCTCTATAATTACTTCAGGCAACTCACCTTTCTCTTTAGCCCCGGCAAGTGTAGTAATCCCTACTAGAGCAATACATATGCCACCTGCTAACAATTTTAAGGGATTTATTTTAGTAAATATCTGAAAGTTATAATTCCCCATTGGTCTCCTCCACTAGTTTCTAAAGGTTCGAAAACCCATCTTTTAATTGCCTCCATTGCTAACCGGTCCAATTTACTATAACCCGAAGTACGCTCAAGATATAGTTTCTCCCTAATCTTCCCTTCAGGAGAAACATAAAATTTTATAACAACATCAGCCTCAATATGCTCAGCCCTTGCCCAATCAGGATAAACCGGTAGATATGAAGTAAGAATCTTTCTTCCTACCACGGGCCCCATAATTTCTACTGACTTCTTCTCTGGCTTTGCTTCTCTAATCAAGCCGACTTCTGTTTTTTCAACCTTTCCAGCAACGGGTTTGGCTATTTTTTTTAAATCTTCAGAAGTTTTCATTCTTTGTTTTGCTAACAAAACCCTCTTGCCATATCCCAACGAAGTTCCTTTTCCATATCCTAAAGTTGGTTTAGTGACGGTAGATCTTCTTTTTTTGATAGACACAGTGGCTTCTTTGAGTGTCGCTGGTTTATATGTATATTTTACTTGCTTAATCTCTACTTCTTTAATATCTTTCAATGGAGAATGTGAAGTTTTTTTCTCTAAGTCGATGGGCTGGCTGTATGATATCTTCCTTACCGCAACCTTGCCAACTTCTTCAATTTCAATATCTGGCTCATGAGGAGAAAGCATGTCCAACTTTTCTTCACTATAGACTTCTGCATCTGGAATAATTTCAGAAAGTTTCTCTCTTTTTACATATTTATCCTGAGCAAGAGATATTTGTGGTTCAGGACGAACTTCTATGGTTCTGTCAAAATCTATCTTTTCCGAAATTTCCTTTAATGTTTTTTCCCTCTCTATTTCTGGTTCAGTTATCTCTTGAAATCTCGGTTTTTTAAAGGTAGGAAGAGACATTTTGAAAAATTCAATGATATTTTTGGGAGGAACTTGTCCGGGCATTTCTTGAATAACAAGAATATCTGGTTCAATTTCTATCAATTCAATATTTTCTAAAAAAGTCGTGGCTACCTCTTTTGCCTTAAGTAAATATGAATAATAAGACATAAATAGCAGGCTATGAGCTAAAATTGAAATCGTAAAAGAGACATGAACGTACCTTTTCTTAAACATTTATCTTCTACCTCTTTTGTTTCCGTTCTACCTTGATAGAAACCGCTCTTGCTCCGCATTCTTTACTGATACTCATAGCCTCGAGGAGCCATTTATGAAGTGTCTGCTGATCGGCCCTGATTATAACATACTTATCCCTGGTTTCCTCTATTTTTCTACTGAGAAGCAAATGAACATTTTCAAAGGGAATCTCTTCTTCATTAACTGCCCATTTGCCATATTGGGAGATGCTGATTGTAACGTTCTCCCTTTCCTCTGCCTCGCCTGTAATAGCCTTGGGTAAGATAATCTTCATCTTAGGTTGTAGAAAAAGAGGGGCTGTCACCATAAATATTATCACTAAAACTAGTGCTATAGCCACCAGAGGAGTTATCTCAAGTGCTGTAATGGTTTCTTCTTCAAAATTGGATAAATTTGACTCAGCCATATATTATCTTCCTTGTATTTGGCTCTTTCATCGCTCCTTTAAAATTGCCAACTTCACGGCGCCTTCCTGCCGTGCACAGTCTAGTATATCTACTATTTGTTTTACATGACTCTTTGGCGAGGCAAGAAGTATTACCATGCGATCTTTACTTTTTGGAATAGCTACTCTTAAAGCAACTGCTAGTTGTTCCCATGAGACAGGCTGTTCATTAACTTTAATTTTTCCGTCAGCACTCAGATAAATGTTTACATTTTCAGATTGGACAACTTTACCTTTAGCAGCTCCCATTTTCGATGAAGTAACCTTTATACCAGTCTGCATTACAAAAGGAGCAGCCACCATAAATATGATTACAAGAGTCAGAGAAACATCTACCAAGGAAGTTAAATTTATTTTATTTATGGAGGTCTCTTCTTCCATTCTGAAACTCCTTTTAATCGACCTTCAGATAGTCCAATATTCGTATCTGATTGGCTTCCAACACAATTGAAAGATTTTTGACTTTCCTCATAAAATAGTTGAACATTACTACAGCAGGAATAGCTATGGCCAGTCCTGTAGCTGTTGTTAGTAAAGCTTCTGAAATCCCGGCTGCGACAACCGATGGCCCGCCAGAGCCAGAAATTGCCAAATCGTGAAAAGCCTTAATAATACCTATCACTGTACCAAACAAGCCAATAAATGGACAAATGGCCCCCAGTGTGCCCAACACTATTGTAAATCGTTCCATTTTCAACCGTTCTTCCAAACGTGTTGCATTCATTAATTCTACTAATTGTGATTTCGTTTTTTGATGATTCATTATGCCAACCTCCACAAGCCTTGCCAATGGATTTTGAGTTGACTTACAGCGATCTAATGCCTCATTGAATTTTCTTTCTTCAATATATTTTTTCACGATAGTCATAAAGTTTCCTATATCCAGTTTGATTCTACGGAAAAACCACCATCGTTCTACAGTAAAAGACAAAGCTAAAACAGAACAAAAAACAAGAATAACCATAGTAAAACTTCTACGAATAACCTCCATTAAATCAACAGTAATCATGTAACTTATCCTCCTATTTTACTAATATAATCTCCACTCTCCGATTTTTTCTTCTTCCTTCCTCAGTAGCATTGGAGGTAATGGGCTTTGTATCACCAAAACCTTTGGTAGTGAATCGGTCAGGAGAAGATTTTAATTCTTCTACAAAATATCTTAGTACAGATTTTGCCCTTTCTTCAGAAAGCACCTGATTGTTAGGGAACCGGGGAGTACGAATGGGTAAATCACAAGTATGACCTTCCATTCTTATCTTGCGATCAGGATATTTTTTAATAATATAGGCAACCTTATTTAGTATCACCTTAGCTTCGGGCTTTAACTCTTCTTCCCCTAAAGCAAAAAGGAGCTCTGCAGCCAGAGATATTACCATACCGCGATCGGTTTCCTTGCTAATAGAAACCATAGGAATAA
>DAOVHK010000155.1 GCA_030671905.1 Clostridia bacterium
AAAGATTGAAGAGTTTGAGGTAGAAAAAGAGACAGCCGCACCCACAATTGAACCGGAAGAAGAAAAAATAGAAGAGTTTGAAGAAGGAAAGACGAGCGGCCCAGAAATTGAAGAAGAAGGTGAAGATTTAGAAGAATTTAAAGAATTTGAACCGTAGAAGAGGTACTCGGGGTCGTCCCTGACCCCGAGATGAAAGGAGGGTCGCTGTTCCGACAAATAAGGAAGAACGGGTTAGCGACGCCTGCGAGTCGGTGAGCAGGCAGGTCACCGACTGAAGCGAAGCGAAAGGGTCGCCGTCGCGACGAATAAGGAGCGACAAGTCTGGCGACGGGTTCGAGATGGTGAGAACCCCGGCCGGATTGAGCGAAGCGAAAGGAGGTGAGTTTATGGATAAGAAGTCGGAGCAACTTAAGCTTATGCTTGAGTGCGGAATTGTGCCTGTAATCAGAGCCCAATCTCCTGAACAGGCTATGAACATAGTTGATGCCATTAGGGAAGGCGGGATTAAAACTATTGAAATAACAATGACTGTTCCCAATGCTATTGGAGTGATGGAGAAAGTGGCGGGAAAGTTTGGAAAGGAAGTGCTTTTAGGAGCGGGCACTGTTCTCGATGGAGAAACAGCCAGAGCATCCATTCTTGCAGGTGCGGAATTTGTTGTAGCACCTTCGTTGAATGAAGAAGTCATCAAGATATGTAAGAGGTATACCAAAATTGCAATTCCGGGGGCGATGACGCCCACGGAAGTTGTCCATGCCTGGGAGATGGGAGCAGACATTGTAAAAATCTTTCCTGCAGGGCAGTTAGGAGGTCCGAAGTATATTAAAGCGCTTAAAGGTCCTCTCCCACACATTCTCTTCCTTCCTACAGGGGGAGTAAATTTAGAGAATGCTGGCGAATTCATTAAGGCTGGTTCGTGTGCCATTGCCGTGGGGACAGCATTAGTTGATAAGAAGGCAGTAGCTGAGGGAAAGTTTGAAGTTCTGACTCGGAAAGCCAAGCAATTTCTGGAGGAAGTAAAAAAGGCAAGAGGATAAAAAATAACATCTTTCCAAAATTGTCTTTGAATCCTGTCCTTGCCTTAGTGAGGCAACAAAAATATTAACCCCTGTTAGTATTGACAGGGGTTGATTTTTTCTATAGCTGGGGAAAACGCTGTCAACGTAGTCGGGCTCGTCCCCGAGTAGCGATTGACCTGTAAACAATTATATGTTATAATTCAAAAATTGGGGTAACTTTCTATGTTCAAAAAGATACTGATAACTCTTCTTTTGCTATCTATTTTCTCAATAAATAGTGTTTTTGGTCAGGTAGCTTCTCATGAGGAGGAAGACTTATACAATTTTGGTATGAGTCTCTATGGGGATGGAATGTATAAACTGGCAGCGGAGCAACTGGATAAATTTGAGAGAAATTACCCGGAAAGTAAGAGAATCCCTGAGGTGAGATTCTACAAGGCAGAAGCTCTGTTCAAGGAAAGAGATTATGTAGGGGCATTTATCGGGTATGGCAAGGTTATAAGTTCATATCCGGGAACAGACTTTGCTCTAAGAAGTGTGATTCGTCTGGCTGACTGTAAATATATGGCCAAGAATTACTCTGAAGCAATAAGGCTCTATCAGGATTTCATTCGCAGATATCCTAAGAGCGAACTGGTGGCAGAGGCAAAATATTATACTGCCGAGTCTTATTTCAATCAGGAAAAGTATAAACAGGCTATTTCAGGTTATGATGAGATTATCAAAAAATATCCCCAATTTAAAAATATGGACTATGTTCACTATTCTAAGGGTTTCTCTTACTTCAAGCAAGAAAAATATTCTCAAGGTTTTCTTGAGTTCTCCAAAGTGGTTAAATCTTTTCCCGAAAGTAGTATTGCTGATGCGAGCCAATTTTTTATGGCGGAGTGTCGGTTTTACCATAGGAATTATAAGTTAGCCATACCTGAATACGAGAAATTGTTCAAGAACTATCCCCAATCCACATATCTTCCTCAAGCCCAGTTTAAGATTGGAGAATCTCTCCTCGAACAGAAAAAGTTCTCTTTGGCCAGACAAGCGTATCAGAAAGTATTAACTATTACCGAATCTAGTGACCTGCGGGGAGCTGCATTGTATCAAATCGGTGAGTCGTTCTACCGGGAAGGGGAATACCCTGAAGCAATTACCGCTTATCAGGAAGTCATTAAGGTCTATCCTCGTTCCAAACAGGCAGTGAAGGCTCAGCAGTCTATTGGCTGGAGCTACCTGAAGCAGGGAAAGTTTGCTGAAGCCAGGAAGGCTTTCTCAGAAATGATAACTAAGTATCCCCAATCTGGACTTGTCACCTCGGCGCACTATATGATTGGCAATCTGTTCTATTATGAGAAAAAGTATGATGATGCAATTGAAGAATATGAAGTATTAACGGAAAATTTTCCCACAAGCAAGCTGGCTGATGACGCTGTCTACTGGAAAGGCTGGTGTTACTATAAGAAAGGCCGATATGACAATGCCATTTATACTTTTAGAGAAGTTGAAAAGAAGTACCCCGATAGCAAATTGATAGTAAAGGCAAAGTTCCAGATTGCGGAATCTCTGTTTCGAAAGAGAGATTTTGATTTTGCAGGGAAGGTTTACCAGGAAGTTATTGACCGTTATCCCCGGAGCAGGCTGGTTGATGATGCCTATTTTGGTTGGGGAAGGTCTTCTTACGAAAAGGGTGATTTCGTTTCTGCTCTCCAGTCTTATCGGGCAATCATTACCGCCTATCCCAAAAGTGAGCTCGCTCCCCAGTCGCAGATGGAGATAGGTAATTGTCTTTTAAGCCAGAAAAAGTATATTGAAGCACATAATGCCTATAATTTAGCTCTCAAGAACTATCCCAAAAGCGGTATTGAACACCGAATAAAATTCCACATTGGTCTGGCTTACTATAAAGAAGATAAATATGAGAAGGCAATTGAAGCTCTTAGCAGTTTAAGGGAGAAATTCAAAGACAGTGATGTCATTGACAGAGCTCTCTATTATATTGGCTGGTCGTACTTCAAGCAGAAAAAATATGACGAAGCAGTTATCCACTTTAACAGCGTAATTGTCAATTACCCTGAAAGTAGCGTTGCGGCAGATTCTTTATTTAGAATTGGAGACGCACTTTATAATCAAAAGCAATACGAGCAGGCGATAAAGAATTATCAGAAGGTCATCGATGAGTATCCTCAAAAAGAGATAGCGGAGTTTGCTTATTATGCTATTGGCTGGAGTTACCACGTTCAAGGCGAGGAGGATAAGGCAATAAAGGTATATAAAGATTTTGTTGAGAAGTATCCCAAGAGTCGTTTGAACGTAGAAGTGAGGTATCGCCTTGCAGAATATTATTATAGCGGAGATAATTTTGACGAAGCAGCAAAGATTTACCGCTCGATAGTAGA
>DAOVHK010000083.1 GCA_030671905.1 Clostridia bacterium
AAATCGTAGGGTTACGCTTACCTGGACGCCAAATACTGAGCCTGATATGAAGTCGTATTGGGTCTATCGTAGCACGATTAGTGGCTCATACGATGTCGCTATAGCTACTGTGACTCATCCTACAACAAGATACGTTGATAGAGGGTTAATAATTAACGAAGTCACTTACTATTATGTACTTAAGGCAGTAGATGAAGCGAATAATGTTAGTGATGCTTCTTATGAGGTCAGTGCTCGTCCGAGCTTAAGACCGAGAGAACCGTGTGGCGTCAAAGGAACATTGGTTGATGGTGGCAAACGTATAAAGCTCCAGTGGAAGCCAGTAACCAGGAATGAAGATGGCACGCCGTGCACTGATTTACAGGAGTATGGAATATATCGGTCAACATCTCTTGCGGGATTTGGTGTTGACCCGTCAACGACTGTGGCTAAATCGATATTAACCTGGACAGAAACAGAAAATATTGTTGGCAAGACATATTACTACAAAGTTAGAGCGGTTGATTCTAATAGTGTGGAAAGTGGCGATTCGATGATTATAATGGTCCAGGATGAAAAAGTATATGTAATTGCTCTGGCAGAAGATATGCAAGCAAAGATAATTATTCCTGAGGAGTTGACAGCTATATTGTATGAGGAGAGCAATTCTTATGGTGATGACTTGAATATAACGGTTTCAAGTTCAACCGTGGAAGGTAGTGATGATAAAGTCATAAGTTGTTATGAATTCAGTGCTTTCAAAGGCTATGATAGTGAGACCCCTGAGGAAATTGAGAGCTTCTCCTTCGCTAAGCCGAAGTCATCTATAAGTGTATCTTATGTAGTGGATGGCAATGGTCTTGTGAAGGGGACCAGTATAAAGGCGAGTCAGGCTGGAAAGAACCTGGCTCTATTCTGGTTCAATGGAATTGAGTGGGTGAAGCTTGGTGCCAAGACAGATACCGGTGAACGGGTACTTGCGATAAGGACGAAGAAGTTAGGTATGTATAAGATTAAGGAATCATTTGCTGCTACTGAATTTACTCTGAATAAAGTCTATCCACGCATCTTCACACCTAATAATGATGGATTGAACGATGTGGTTAACTTTGAGTATGCCAATCCCAATGAGAAGGGCGTTGTATGCAGAATCTTCGATATCAGAGGCGCTCTGGTACGTCAACTCGACATTGGTCAAACAGAGACCTCCTTCACCTGGGATGGTAAGGATGAGAAAGGGAAAGTTGCTCCCAGCGGCGTTTACATATATCAGTTAGAGGGAGAAAGGAAAGTTATTAATGGAACAGTTATTCTGGCAAAATAATAGAGATAGTTGCACGGTTGAAACCGTGCCTACAAATAAGATTTGAAAAGAGAGATAAAAATAAGGTAATATATCTAGGAGGAAATAGAAAATGAATAAATTGATTAAAATGATTATGGTGATACTTTTGCTGGGCGCTATTTTGGTATGCGTCGAGGTCACTTGTTGGGCTGACTTTGAGGATTTAGGTGTGGGAGCTCGTCCCATCGGGATGGGGAATGCCTACACTGCTCTGGCTGATGATGTTAATGCCATCTATTATAATCCAGCGGGTCTGGCTCAACTGGACGAGAGTCAGTTTACCAGTGGCTATGGGAAACTGTACTGGGGTTTAGATGACGGGAGTAATCTGGGCAGTGGATTCGTTGGTTATGCCCATCCTTTATACCACTGGGGAACATTGGGCGTAGGGTGGCTGAATTTCGGCTTGCAGGGTCTCTATCGAGAGAATAGTTTTATCCTCTCTTATGGAAATACTCTTAAGAAGAAACTTCTGGCAGGGCTAAATTTGAAGTTGCTAAGTAAGAAATATGGAAAGACCCTCTACACTGAAAATGCTCTTATTGATGGTGGTCCTGGTGTTACTGGTGAACGAGACCCGGTGTTCAGCAAGGGATATTCTAAAACAGGATTCAGCACCGACCTGGGATTGTTATATAAATTTAACAGGGAGTACTCTATCGGTCTTTCGCTTATAGATATTAATCAACCCCATATGGACTTAAAAGATAATAAAAGTAGAGTGCCTATAGGAATAAGGTCTGGCTTTCTATACAATAGTGACTTTCTAACATTTGCCTTCGACACAACATTCAGGAACGGGGACGTTAATATTTATAGTGGCGCGGAGAAGTGGTTCTCAAACCGAACTTTTGGAGTGAGGGCTGGTCTTGGTGTGGGAAGTAGAAGATTCAGTAATCTCGCCCTGGGCGCAAGTTATGCTAAATATCTCTTCCAGTTCGATTACGCCTTCCTCTATCCGCTTTCGGGAATAAGAGATACTTATGGTTCCCATCGTATATCTTTAACTCTCCGTTTTGCACCTGAAAAGGAAGAGAAGAAGAAAACAAGAGAGAAAAGATTGGCGGAGATTGCGGCGGAAAGGGCAGCCCGAGTGGAACTGGCAAAAATTAGAGAGAAGGAAGCTAAGATGGTCGAAGAGAGAAGAAAAATAGAGATTGCCAGAAATTACTATAAGGAAGCAATAGAAGTTTATAGGAATGGATTGTACAGTGAATCGCTGGGAAAATTGAGATTCGCAGTGGAACTGGATCCCAAGAGACCTGAGATACAGGACCTGTTTAAGAAACTCTCTTCAATCGCGGACGTAATCTCCAAAGAGATAGGTTTGGAAAGAGAAGCCGAACTTATTAGAACTGGTGTCAGTTACTATATTGAAGAAAAACCCAGGAAGGCAATAACTACACTTCAGTATGCTTTTGAGTTTGCTCCTAAAAATAAGGAGATACCAAGATTATTAAATGTACTAAAGAGAGAGTATCCAGCCATAGCTGAACAGGAGAAGATAAGTGAAGGAATGACACTTGTGGAGCAGAAGATGTATCGGGCACTTAACTATCTCTATGAAGATAGAAGCGACCTGGCAATTGTCGAATGCCAGGAAGTCCTTGAGCTCGAACCTAATAATACACTGGCTCTTTCCAGATTGGGTTCAGCCTATTATGTTATCGGGCAGAAAGAGAAGGCTAAGGAACTCTGGCTGAAAGTTCTGGAGATAGATCCTGAGAATAAGGAAGTGCTCGAGTCTTTGAGAAAGGAAGGGATCATCCCACCGAAAAAGAAGCCCAAAGCTCCCTCTAAGAGAGAAGAGATGAAAAAAGAGTTCGAGAAATCGCTGGGGTATTATCGGAGGGTGGAGAAGAGTCTCGATATCGATGGCAGGATAGAACTTCTCCAGTCGATTACAGATAAGTTTAAGCCTTCGGGAATAGAGCGTTCCAGGCTGGAAAAGGAACTTCGAGAACTCAAGAGGGAAAAGGAGAAAAAGAAAGTGAAGGTCGGAAAGGAAGAAAAGGAAACCAAAGTTCCCCGGCCGGCTCTTCCGCCGGAAGTAAAAGTCCCATCTGAGGGAAAGCTAATATCAATAAAAGAGGAAATAAGGCAGAAATTCCGAGAAGGGATCAGTGATTATAAGAAGGGCGACTATAATGAAGCTATCGCTAAATGGGAGGAAGTGGTTAAAGTGCGCAGCGACGATGCGGAATTGAAGAAACTTATAGAAAAAGCAAAGGCGAAAATCGCTAAAACTAAAGAAAAAAAGGTAAAGAAAATGAAAAAGCATTACACCCGCGCAGTGGCATATTACAAGAAACGTCGCTGGGGAGATGCCATGGCTGAACTAGAGGAGGTATTGAAACTCGAACAGAAACACAAACAATCGAAAGCCTTGATGAAAAGGATAGAGGAGAAAATATGGCTGACTGCTCAAGAAGAAAGGAAGAAGAATATGGACGAGTACTATAATGCTGGACTTATATACTTCGGAAAAGGTGAGTATGAAAAAGCTATAGCTGAGTTTGAGAAGGTGTTGAAGCTGGAGCCAATACATTTACAGGCGCAGCGATTGATTAAAGAGGCAATGGAGAAAGCAAAGAAGTGATAGATTAATAGAAGTTATAAATTTTGCGGTGACAATTTTGATAATTTATACTATAATAAAGCAGGAAGTAGACTGCTTGGGAAATTGGTAGTGTAGGGTTTTATGCCCGTACCGATAAATCGGGACGCCCATAAAGGGCTACACTACAAGTTGCGGTTTCCGTTCGTTAAGGGGGTAAAGAATGAAAAAGTTCATTTTAAAAAAGCGGTTTTGGATTCCACTTATTCTGGCAATTTTGATTACTACTAGTGCCTTTGCAGTTGACCTCGCTTCTATCATTGAACAGAAAATAGCTTTAGAGAGAAGTTTTGAAGGCAGGCTCAAAGAGCTATTAGAAAAGATACTGGGCACAGATAGGTTCATAGTAATCGTTAATGTGGAGCCGGAAACTGAAGCTACAGAATTATCGAGAGAAACCTGGACTCAGGAGAAGACGCCAGGCGAGGTGGTCCGGGAGGAGAAGAGATACGTTCTCCCAGGAGTTCCGGTGAGAGAGAAGTTAGGAGAAGAGAAGATTCCTTCACCGGAGCAACTGCTCCCTGGTGGGGAAATGAAAAGAGAATATGAAAAGGTAGTAATGCTTCCAAAATCTTTTGTGAGAAGAGTGGTAGTTACTATTATTATGGATGAGAAAATAGAGGATGCATTGATTGAAACAGTAAGGGACGTGGCTGCTGAGATAATAGGTTTAGATATGGCCCGGGGAGATCAATTGATAATAAAGAAGCAACATTTCAGTGAGCCATCCCGGACTGTCTGGACTACCATAAAAGGTAATCCAATTTATTGGCCACTATTCGCTATTATTTTCCTTCTTTTTCTTCTCTTTCCCATCAGAATTTTCCTTAGAGGACTTGCCAGAATCTTCCCAACAGTTAGGCCAAGGGGGGGCGCGGTTGCTCCACCCGCTCAAATTTTTGGTCCGGCTGCTACCATTGAATTAGGTGCTCCTGAGAGAACAGAAGAAAAAATTGGCGAGAAAGAAGAAGAAAAGCCTTCTCGTCCTTTCGACTTCATCAATCAGGACAATTTAAAACATCTGCTCTACTTGTTAAAAGATGAGACAGCTGAGACTATTTCTGTGGTTGTCTCCTATTTGAGTCCCAGGGAAGCTACTCAGGTAATGGCTTTCCTCCCTCGAGACATTAAAGCCGCAGTTACAGAGAAGCTTGCTAAGGTAAGAGGATTGCCCCCTGAAGTGGTAGATGCAATGGAAGCGGATATTAAAGGAAGGATTGGTTACATCGTTGGGGGAACAGAGCAGTTAGTGCAGATAATCGATGAAGCAGATAAAACTACCAGGGAAGATATCTTACAATCTTTAAAGGAGAAGCAACCGGAATTAGCAGAGCAGGTCAGGAAACAGATAGTGACATTCGAAGACATTGCCAACCTCGACAACTTAAGTTTTCAAATGGTTCTAAGGTTGGTCGACCTGGGGACAGTTTCATTAGCCTTGAGAGGAAGCCCTGAAGAGTTTAAGTCTAAGGTTATGGGTAAACTTTCTAAGGGTGCTCAGGCAATACTCAGGCAGGAAATGGAGATGGGCAAGCCCGCGGGAAAACAGAAGATAGAAGAGGCCCAGAGGAGAATTGTTAAAGTAGTACGTGGATTGCAGAGGGAGGAGAGAATTACATTTGAAGCTCCAGGCGAAGCTAAGAAGGCTGGTGAGACCGGTGTAGTGGAAAAAGAGACGGGGGAGGTTGCTGTGCGGACAGTCGGTGCTCCTGAGGAAGAACGTTCACCAGCTGCCGCGAGTCCTACACTAGTTGAGAAAGTTAAAACAAAGACTGCCTGGATAGCAGGAGCAGTAATTATAGCAATGTTAATAGCTGGCTTCTTGTGGTATCAGCGTTCAGTAGCGAAAAAGAGAGCGGCTGGAATACCTTCGGGACGAGCACCGGTAGAGGGAGTAGAAGAAGGATAACTGCATAGTTGCACGGTTGAAACCGTGCCTACATAATGTTATACAAAGTCATTGTAGGCACAGATTTCCCGATTGAAAATCGGGATGCAAAGCTATAAAAAGATTTAATTCGTGGAGGCACAAGTATGGATTTAATGACTATTCTTGGACTTATTATGGGGTGTGGAGCAGTTTATTATGTTATGGTGCGAGGTCAAATTACATCACTTCTGTTCAATTTGAGTGCTGCCATTCTGGTTTTTGGAGGCACATTTGCTTCCACTTTGATTACCTATCCTTTTAGAATTATTAAACTGGCGCCTAGGGCATTGAAGCTGGTAATATTTCCTTCGAGAAGATAT
>DAOVHK010000074.1 GCA_030671905.1 Clostridia bacterium
AAGGTACCGTGTCATACTGGTTATGGCTTTCTTATTGCTTATGGCGGTGGTTGCTATCATTTCTCGGAAGAGTGAGATGGAACTTCGTTCTTTCCCTTTCTCTCCAGGTGATTTTAAAGAGATAGCCCTTACCTTTGATGATGGTCCAGACCCCAGGGCCACCCCAAAAATTTTAGATATGCTGGACAAAGAGGGTGCTAAAGCGACTTTCTTTGTAGTGGGAAAGATGGTGGAGAAATACCCAGAGTTACTGGAACGGATATGGAAGGAAGGACACGATGTAGGCAATCATACATATAACCATCCAGATTTAACTAAATTATCTAAGAAAGATATCCTCGAAGAATTAGATAAAACTCGTATATTAATCAAAAAAATCACTGGAAAAGACACATATCTCTTTCGTCCACCTGGCGGGAGATATGACAACAAGGTAATTGTAACCACTACTCTAACTGGATACAAGATGATTCTCTGGACAGATTATCCTGGTGATTATGGCTGCCCGTCCAGTAAAGTGATTTATCAAAGGACAGTTTCCAAAGCAGAAGATGAAGGAATAATTCTTTTGCATAACGGATTGGATACTACTCTGGAAGCTCTTCCTAAAATCGTTTCTGAATTGAAAAAGAGGAAATATAGGTTCGTTACAATTTCTGAGTTAATGGAAGAGATAATGGGGAAAGAGAGCGTCTATTTCGAAAAATTTGAAAGGGAGCAAAAAGCAAGACCCCTCCCATTAGAAATGGCAGTCACAGATTGAGCAGTATGCTTGGGAAAGGAGTAGCGAAAGATTTGGTTTCGTTGCTGGTGTGGAATAGCTATGAAAATTTTAGGAATCGATTATGGAGAGAAAAGGATTGGGTTGGCAATGAGCGATGCTTCAAATATGGTTGCTAGTAGTCTAAAAGTTGTAAAGAGAAATGCAACTCGTAGTTGGCTTGGGGAGATAAAAACAATTGTCGATGAAAACAAGGTTGAGAAGATAGTTATTGGTTTACCTAAAAATATGAATGGTTCTATTGGGGAGAAAGGGAAAGAGGTTCTGGCATTTGTGAAAGTTTTGGGAAAGGTGGTAAAGGTGCCTATAGTGACCTGGGATGAAAGGTTGACAACTGTTAGTGCAGAGAAGGTGCTTCTACAGGCAGATTTATCGAGGAAAAAACGGAAAGATATTTTGGATAAACTCTCTGCCTGTATAATTTTACAAAACTATTTGGACAGTATTGAGTACAGTCAAAAAGAGAAAAGCAAGGAAAGCAATAAATGAAAGTAATAAAAATAGGTGTTATAATCCTGTGCTTGTTAAGTCTGGTAAATTTAATGGTCTTCTTTTTGTCTCCGCGCTATAGTAAAACTTCCTTGGTAACAATAAAACAGGGAGTGACTGCCCAGCAGGTAGCGGAATTACTTGAACAGGAAGGTTTAATTTCTAGTAAGAATTACTTTCTATTTCTTCTCAGACTAAGAGGGGGGCATAGAAAAATTAAGGCAGGAATTTATGAAATAAATTCAAAAGAAAGCACTTGGCGAATTATTAGTAAACTTGTTTTAGGAAAAAGCAAAAAAGTAAAATTGACCATTCCCGAAGGATTTACTACCCGTCAGATTGCCCAGCTAATCGAACAGAAAGGATTGGGGGAAAAAGATAGGTTTTTAGAAATTATTGAGGAGAGAAAACTGGAGGGCTACCTTTTTCCGGAAACCTATTTTGTTGATTACGATGCTACCGAAGAAGAAATTATAGGTATAATGGTCGACCAATTCAATAAGGTGTTTACAAAAGAGATGGAAGAGAGAGGAAAGAAGTTTAAGTTTACAAAAAGGGATACAGTAATTCTGGCTTCCATAATTGAGAAAGAAGCCGTCAAGGATGAAGAGAGACCATTAATTTCTGCTGTTTTCCATAACCGGTTAAAGAAACGATGGTATTTAGAATCTTGTGCTACGGTTCAGTATGCGCTGGGAGAGCATAAGGAGAAGTTGACCTATAAAGATGTAAAAGTTGACTCCCCTTATAATACTTATATCCATTTTGGTCTACCACCCGGGCCTATTTGTAATCCTGGTCTAGCCGCTATTAAGGCCACCTTATATCCAGCCCAGACCGATTTAATGTTCTTTGTTACCAAAGGGGAAGGCACTCATAGATTCTCTAAGTATTATCAGAAACATCTGGAAGTGCAAAAGAAAAAATCCAAAAGATGAACGGAAAAAATGCCTGAATTGCCAGAAGTAGAAACAATAAGAAGAGGACTGGAAAAGAGAATCTTGGCAAAGAAAATAAACAGAGTGGAAATAAACACAGATAGGATGGTAAAAAAGCCTTCCCTGAAGAGATTTAAGGAAGAAGTTGAAGGCAAAAATTTTACACAGGTTATTCGTCGAGGAAAATACTTAATTTTAGCATTATCCTCTGGGAAGAAGATAGTGATACATCTCAGAATGACCGGTCAGCTAATTTACGGAAGGAAAGATACAAAGAACAGGGTATCCTTTCTCCTGTCAAATGGCAAATATTTGAACCTTAACGACAAAAGGCATCTGGGAGAAATCAGATTAGTAGAAAACTGGGAGAAAGTTCCTGGCATTGCCAAGATGGGGATGGAGCCTCTGGAAGATAGTTTTACGCCCAAGGTTTTCGGTGAAATGTTAAATAAAAAAAAAGCTAGAATCAAACCTCTTTTAATGAATCAGGAATTTTTAGCTGGCGTGGGAAATATTTATGCCCAAGAGGCGCTATTCAAGGCAAGAATTCATCCAGAAAGGCATGCTCACCGGCTGAAGCGAGATGAGGTGAAGGCACTATTTTCTGAAATAAGAAAGGTCTTAAAGAAAGCTATAGATTACAAAGGCTCATCTTTTAGTAGTTATGTTGATGCACAAGGAAGAAGAGGAAGTTTCCACTCTCGCCTGCAAGTCTATGGACGGAGAGGGGAGCCCTGTGTTAAATGTAAGACACCGTTAAAGTTTATTAAACTTGCTGGCAGAGGAACTAGTTTTTGTCCAAAGTGCCAGAAATAGAGAATTACTTGGCACTCTAAAGAGTGCCCGACCAGAGGTGATTTAGTTAGGAGGAAATATGAGAAAAGGAGAACTCGGATTGGTTCTTTTTTTGTGGATTTTTCTGACACTTATACTATTTCCTGCTTCCCTTAGTGGATGGGGAAGAAAACCGCCTCCAGAACCAAAGACAATCGAGGAGAAAATTGCGAGCAAGTTTCACATTGAACAGGGCGTTGTTCTGGCTTTGGAAGAGAAAGGTTATGGGACAGAAGAGATTATTAAGCTTTTGATTCTGGCAACCGCCACAGGTAAGAGAGCCGATGAGATTAGTATTATCAGGGAAGAGGGAACGAGCTGGGAAGGGATTGCTAAGTGGTATGGAGTGGAAATGTCCACTCTTGGTAAAGAAACCCAGAGGCTCTTATCCGAAGTGGAGGGAAGAAAAGAAGAAGAAATCAGAGAGGAAGAGGAGCCAGAAATCGAGCTGGAAATTGAGAAGGAATTAAGAAAAAAGTTGGAAATGGAAAAGACGGAATCGGATGAGTTACATTGAACTTTATGAGGGAGGCATCTTAAAAAAGAGAAAGGAAGAGCTTAATAAATTACTCAAGAAATGTCACCTCTGTCCCAGAAAATGCCTGGTAAATCGGTTGCAAGATGAGAAAGGTTTTTGTGGAGCAGGAAAAAGAACAGCTGTTTCCAGTTATAATCTCCATTTCGGCGAAGAGCCACCAATTTCAGGTTATCGTGGTTCGGGCACCATCTTTTTTACCCACTGTAACCTTCGTTGCTGTTTCTGTCAGAATTACCCCATCAGCCAGTTGGGAAACGGTCAGGAAGTGGAAATTTCTCAACTGGCCACAATGATGGTAAAGTTACAAAAGCTCGGGGCACACAACATAAATTTTGTTACCCCTACCCATTTTGTTCCCCAAATCGTCGAGGCCTTAGAGCTTGCAGTAGGAGAGGGATTAAACATTCCTCTTGTATACAACTCGGGTGGATACGATTCTGTGGAGACTTTCAAACTTCTGGATGGTATAGTGGATATCTATATGCCTGATGCCAAGTATTCCAATTCCCAAAGTGCTCAGACATACTCCAGGGCAGCCGACTATTTTGAAGTCAACAAGAAGGCACTTCTAGAAATGCATCGGCAAGTCGGTGACCTGAAAATGGATAAAGAAGGGATTGCCAAGCAGGGACTTCTTATTCGTCACTTAGTTATGCCTGAAGACATAGTTGGTTCTCGAGGAGTCTTAGAATTCATTGCCAAGAATATTTCCCAAAATACTTATATGTCCATTATGGCTCAATACCATCCTGCTCACCTAGCTTTTGAATTTCCAGAACTCTCAAGAAGAATCTCTAAAACAGAATATGATGCAGTGTTGAAGATGGCAGATGAATTAGGGTTGGAAAGAGGTTGGAGACAGACCTTTTGACAATAAATTTTTATTTGTAATGCAAGTATAAATTTGCTAAGTTTAGAAGAAATGAAAGTTAAGAATCTCCATTCCTGGCAGGTATCTCCAGAAAAGGCTAGAGAAATCCAGGAGAAGTTGAGAAACAAAGTTGTATTGAAAAGTTCTTTTAAGTCTATAAGTAAGATAGGTTTTATTGCCGGTTGCGATGTTGGGTATGATGAGAAGAAGGGAAGGGCTTATGGTAGTGTAGTTTTGCTTACTTTCCCTGAGTTGAAATTGGTGGAAAAAAAGGGAGCTATGGAAGCTTCTGAGAGAATATTTCCATATCTTCCCGGGCTACTCACTTTTCGCGAGGGTCCTGTTCTAATAGCTGCCTTAAGAAAATTGGAAAAATCTCCCGATATAATCATTTTTGATGGTCAGGGAATTGCACACCCTGTGAGATTTGGTCTGGCTACCCACATGGGTCTTTTGCTAGGGTTTCCCACGATTGGCTGTGCCAAATCTATTCTATATGGCCATTATGAGGAGCCTGTAAATTTAAAAGGAGCTTATACTTTTTTGAAAGACGAAGAAGGAGAGCTGATTGGGACGGTTCTGCGCACTAAGAAAAATGTAAAGCCCGTATTCGTTTCTCAGGGGTACAGGATCGACCTGGATCAGGCATTGGACATCATCCTCACTTGTTGCCGAAGAGAAAAGATTCCTGAACCTTTAAGATTAGCACATTTAGAGACAGTACAAGCTCTGTAGGGTCAATTAATAAAAGTTAAAAGGGGGAAGGATGATTAGAAAACCAACACAAGCAGGAAGGTTCTATATGAGAGACCCGGAAGCACTAAGAGAACAGGTCGGGAAATATCTCAGGAGCGATATTGAGAGAGAGGACGTTTTGGGAATAGTGGTTCCCCACGCAGGATATTTCTATTCAGGAAAGGTAGCTGGAGCAGTCTATTCTAAGATTAACCTACCCGATACTATTATTATCATTGGGCCTAACCATACCGGTATTGGCGCAGAGGTTTCCATAATGACAGAAGGTGAGTGGGAAATGCCCAATGGCAAAGTAAAAATAGATTCTTCCCTGGCAAAAAAGCTACTTTCCAAGGCTGGTGATTTAGCACAGGAGGATGAACAGGCTCATCTACCCGAACACTCGCTGGAGGTTCAGCTCCCATTTATTCAGTATTTCAAGACTGATTTCGCCATAGTTCCCATCTGTATGCGGGACCGTCGAGTCTCTACCTGTAAAAAATTGGGTAAAGTAATAGCTAAAGTGATTAAATCTAAAGCTCCTTGTCTAATTGTTGCTTCGTCGGATATGACCCATTATGAGTCCCAAAAGGATGCTGAAAGAAAAGACAAGTTGGCAATTGATAAAATCTTAAAACTCGATCCAGAAAATCTACTGCAGACAGTAATGGAAAATGATATTTCAATGTGTGGTCCAGGACCAACGGCTACAATGATTTTTGCCTGTAAAGAGTTAGGGGCAAAGAAGAGTGAGCTGGTGTTGTACAATACCAGTGCAGAAGCCTCAGGGGATTATTCCGCGGTTGTAGGATATGCAGGTGTTGTTGTGAAGTAGAGAACAAATAGCACAGGCAGATTTATCCAGCCCCTGAGACCCTAATTTTTGCAGGGGTTGGATTCACCCCGCCCCTCTGGAGGAGCGGGGTTCACATAGGGAGGAAAAGATGTCAGAACTGAGAAAAGATCCCATCTCCGGAAGATGGATGATTACTGCTACGAGGAAGGAGGTGGATACACCAATTGGTTTAATCACTGTCCGCAAGGAAGAGAGGGAGAGGGATTGTCCTTTTTGCGAAGGAAGAGAACTGGAAACTCCACCAGAAGCATTTGCGCTCCGTAAGGAGGGGAGTAAACCCGATACCCCGGGGTGGGCGGTGCGTGTAATTCCCAGTAAATTTGGAGTGGTAGGGCTCAATGAGGAGCTGGAAAGAAAAGGAGTGGGTGACTTCTTCTTTTTTGATACAATAAATGGATATGGAGTCCATGAGATTGTAATTGAATCTCCTCTACATATCACCCATATTTCGAAGCTTACCCTTGAGCAGATAGAGAAAGTTCTCCGTGTCTATCAGGTTAGGTTAAATGAATTGAAAAAGAATTCTCTTCTGAAATATGGTCTCATCTTCCGTAATCAGGGTTATGGGGAAGAAATTTCTATGCTACACGTCCATTCCCAGATAATCGCTCTGCCCCTGATTCCTAAAAGTATTAAGGAGGAGTTATCTTCAGCTAAAAATTATTATGAAGAGAAAGAAAGGTGTATTTTCTGTGACATAATCAAACAAGAATTATATTCCCATGAGAGGATCGTTAGCGCTGGAGATAAATTTATCGTTTTGGCTCCTTTTGCCTCCCGCTTTCCATTTGAAACCCAGATTTTTCCCAGAAAGCACGAATGCGATTTTACAAATGTACCTGCAGAAGACCTCCGGGAACTGGCAGAGAAATTGAAATCTACTATTATGAAGACTGTCAAGTTATTGAAAGACCCTCCTTTAAATTTTGTTCTTCATACTGCTCCCTTTATGGTTCCCGAGGCAGGATTCTGGCTGACTATTAAACAGGATTACCACTGGCACATCGAGATTCTGCCCCATGCTATGCTTGCCAGGGGCTTTGAGTGGGGTGGCGATTTCTATATTAATCCACCCTCCCCAGAAGCAGCGGCAAAATTCCTGAGAGACGTGGAGGGGGAGTAGATAGGGAATGAAAAACAAAGAAGTTGTAAAATTACTCCAGGAAATCGGACAACTTTTAGAATTGAAGGGGGAGAACCCTTTCCGAGTGCGCTCCTATGAGAAAGCGGCTCAAAATATTGCCGCTCTTACCGAACCGATCGAAAAGTTCGTAAGTAATAATAAACTGAAGACCATACCCGGTGTAGGAGAGGGGATAGCAAAAAAGATTAAGGAATATTTGGAAACGGGTAAATTAAAATATTTTGACGAGTTAAAGAAAGTTTTTCCTGA
>DAOVHK010000006.1 GCA_030671905.1 Clostridia bacterium
CAACTTTAGGATTGGGGCTCACCTTCAATGAGCCCTTTCTGGCAAGGGTTATCGCCTTCTGCATAAACAGTAATTCACTTTCAGGATTCATCTTCATTTGAGTAAAAAAAACCCGAAGAATATTTCTTCGGGATATCTCGCTCTACTTAAGCGAGGGTTGTTTCTACACTATTTATTATTAGATTCCTTACTGGAATCTTCTTCCGTCCGGACTTTAACCGTCGGTACTGTAATTTCAACAGTTCGACTCCGATACAAATCGGAGTTCGTGGACTTTCACCACCGATGGGGAATTTCACCCTATCCCGAAGACTCACTTGGAAGAATAACAAATGTGGTAACTTTTGTCAAGAAATTTCTATAAGTCAATTATCTGCCGTAGCTCAGTCTCAGAGCAAGAGTTGGGGGAAGCTTTGCATTTAAAATTTCTTCTTGAGTTTTGCCTATGTCGTACTTTATCCTCTTTATTCTGAGAATATTTGTCTCCTCATCATAAATCCCACAGCTAGCCCTGGGATCACCATCCCTGGGTTGGCCAACACTTCCACAATTTATAAGATACTTATAAGATGGATTTATTTCCAAAACCGTTCCATCATCGAGTGGAATTCCCTTAATCTCTTGCGAGGGTGTTGCATATAAACATAAGGGAACATGAGTGTGCCCCACAAAACAGATATTTTTCTTTATCCTGGGAAGATTTTCTAAGAAAGTGCTTTTTTCAAAAATGTATTCATTAATAGGGTCCCTGGGACTTCCGTGAACGAGTATAAAATTATTTTCTTCTATCTCGGAGGCAAAGTTTTTAAGGTAATTTCGGTTATCTTCAGTCAAATGGCGTCCGGTCCATTCTACTGCTGCCAAAGCAATGGGATTAAAGAAACTGGTGTCTTCTAAACCAACAGCTCCCCAGTCATGATTGCCTGCGAACATGTAGCAATTATCCAGCTGGCGAATAATTTCTGTGCATTCATTGGGTTTCGCTCCATATCCAACGATGTCACCGCAACAGATAAATCTGTCTATCTTTTCCGTGCGTTTCAAATAATCCAGGATTATATTCAATGCTTCAAGATTACTATGAATATCAGAAATGATGCCATATTTCATATCGATAGACTACCTTCTCAATTTCTGTTTGATTACTTTCCAGACAAAACATAATAACCCAGGCAGGCGAACAACCCGCCAGGGTTCCTGGAGCAAGCGGTAAGTCCACTCAAATCCTCTCTGGCAAAGCCATCTGGGTGCTCTTCTCAACCTTCCAGAAATCACATCCAGACTACCGCCAATC
Source organism: Clostridia bacterium (assembly GCA_030671905.1). Taxonomy (GTDB): domain Bacteria; phylum UBA6262; class WVXT01; order WVXT01; family WVXT01; genus WVXT01. The sequence continues at coordinate 1,295 of DAOVHK010000006.1, forward strand.
CCCATACAAACAGGAACGTTTAGCTCTTCCAGATTCTGGTAAATCCACTTTTCTCCACGAGGTGTACCAATACCTACAAATAAGAAGTGGGGTTTAAGATTCTTGATTTCTTTCAAGATTCTATCGTGTTCACCCTCTGTAAAATATCCATGGTGCATTCCCGCAATTATTAGTCCGGGAAATTTTTCCCTTAGATTTTCTCCTGCTTTTTTTAATACAAATTCACGCGAGCCTAACAAATATATAGAGTAATCCTTGGAAGCTGCCAGTTGACAAAACTTCAACATTAATTCTATACCCGGTACGCGCACAAGTTTTCCATGACCTAAAAACTCTGATGCCCGGACAATACCTATGCTATCGGCAAGGACGAGTCCGGCGTTATGGAAAGCACCCCTCAATTCAGGGTCTCTTTCCACAGAATTGACCATCAAAGAGTTGGCAGTAATTATCTGTTGTGCTTTTTGACTTCCAATAAATTTTTCTACAACGTCTGCTATTCTATTCCATTCCAAATTGTCTATAAATATATCCGAAATTTTCACCCTGTTCATAATTTGTGGGTAATGTAGCCCTTTCAGAAATTTCAAATTACGGGCATAAAGCCCCTGGGCGACCATAAAGGTCACCCCTACGCGACCAAAACATTACCCGTAGTGTAGCCCCTTTATGGGCGTCCCGATTTATCAGGACGGGGACAAGCCCTTATACTACAAATGTTTTTCAGAAAATTTTTTAGGCGGGGCTTGGCTTTTGGAATTTTACGGAGATGAGTTTGGAGATGCCAAACTCTTCCATGGTGACTCCATAAAGAACATCGGACATCTCCATGGTCTTCTTGTTGTGGGTCACAACGATGAACTGTGTTTTATTTACAAATTCTTTTAATAGCATAGTAAACCTCTGCAGGTTGGCATCATCCAGCGGAGCATCGATCTCATCAAGAACACAAAAAGGTGATGGTTTAACCATGAATAAAGCAAATAGAAGAGCGATGGCGCAGAGGGTTTTTTCTCCTCCTGATAAGAGAAAGATGTTCTGAAGTTTCTTGCCTGGCGGTTGGGCCACAATTTCGACTCCTGTTTCCAATAAATCCGCTTCATTTGTGAGGATTAGGTCGGCTTCTCCTCCTTCGAAGAGCTGGGTAAATACTTTCTGGAAATTATTCCGTACGGTGATGAATGTTTTCTTGAAATTTGCACGGGTAGTTCCATCGATTTTGCCTATAACTTTGTGCAGGTCTTCCGATGACTTAATTAAGTCCTCCTCCTGGCTCTTAAGAAATTTGTAACGCTCATCTAGTCTCTCATACTCTTCAGGAGCAGCGAGATTAACTGGCCCCATTGTTTCAATACTGCGTTTCAACTTCTCTATGCTCCTCACATAATCCTCTGAAGTATCAACAGGAGACTGGGAAACCGTCTGTAGAGCTTCGTCTAAAGAAAGATTAAATTCTTCTGTCAACTTTTCGTTAATTTGGTTCAGCTCCAGAGATAGGCGGTTACTATTTATCTTTTCTTGGGTTAAGTCGGTTTGAATCCTCGATAGTTCACCCTTCTTCTGTCCCAGAATAGTCTCTTCTTCTTGCAAGTTCTGATTAATCTTTTCTTTCTCTTCTTGTAATCTTTTCTGTTCTATTTCCAGTTTATTTTGGGATTCGGAAAGAGACGATATTTCTTTTTCTCCGGAAAACTTTACCTCTTCTATGCCGGTTACCTTGCCTTCCAGATTAGCCAATGATTCTTTCCTCTGGTCTAGCAGGTTCAACAGGCCTTCTCTTTCGTTTTCCAGGTGCGACTTTTCAGATTGTAGATTGTGCTTTTTTTCCTCAAGTTGGGTCTTGAGTATCTTCAACTCGATGAGTTTTTCTCTTTCCTCTTTCTCCTGTGCAACAACAGAATGGAGGTCCTTTTCTAATTCTTTTATCATTTCCTGAATTTCTTTCTGGGATGTCTCTCCCGCCTTCTGGTCATTCGATAATTGTTCAACATCAGTGGCGCCGGTAGAAATATCCTTTCCTATGATACTTTGTTCATCAATGAGAAGGTTAATTTCAGAATCGAGCCTTTTCCTAAGCTCCTCCTTCTGCGAAATCACCTCTCCCAGCTGGGCAATATTAATCTGTGCTTTCTGAGAGAGAGTATTATTTTTCTCTATCTGGCTATTTACATCAGATATTTTTTCTTCTAATTTCGCTCTTTGGGTAATTGTTTTATCCAGTTCTTCTTTTAATTGAGAAATTTCTTTTTCTAATTCTTTGACTTTTTTATCGCGAATTGAAATATTCTCTTCTAAGAATTCCCGACTGCCACCAGAAAGAATCCCCGAAGAGGTTAAAATATCTCCCTCTTTTGTGAGAAAAATTATTTCCTTTTTACTTTTTTCTTCCTGGCGACTTCTCGTTTCCATTGGGTCGACCTGGTCAAGGTTATCCACTAAAAAAATGTTGCCCAGAAGGAATTCCATCGCTTTCTGATATTTCTTTTCGTATCCCACTTTCTCCAACAGGGGTATCCCTACAACGTCCTGGGGAATTACCGGGCCAGGATTTGAGACAGGTAATTCCTTAATAGGAAGAAAAGTAAGGTAACCTTTCTTCTCTTTTTTTAGATGTTCTATCACTGCTAAAGCACTCTGGATATCTCCACAAACAAGATATTGTAGACGTTCACCAAGAAGTTTCTCCAGAACCACTTCATATTCAGGAGGGAAACTGATAAAACTTTTCACAGCCCCGTATATGCCAGGGAATCCTCTGGATAATACCTCTTCCACTAAGGCTTCTTTTTGATTCAACTCGCTTGAGGATTGAACAAGGGCTGACCTAAGACTATACTTTTGTTGTAACTCACCAGCCCTGTCTATTGCCTGTTTAAGACTTTCCACAAAAGAGTCTTTTTCCTTTACTAAAAGATTGTTCCTCTCGTTTATCTCTGTCAATTTCTCTTTTTCTCTTTCCAGTTCTTCTTGTTTGCTGGAGATTTCTCCCTGCAAAATTTCCTTATCTTCACATCTACGCTTCTCGTCAGTGTTTAATTTCTCCTTTCTGGAAAGTAGACTCTTTCTATCCAATTCTAAACTGATTAGCCGATTCCGAGTCTGAGCTGTTTTATTCATCAGTTCTACCAGAGCCTCTTTTCTCTCCTCAAGAGAACCACTTAAATGAACGAGTCTCTCTGTAAGTGAGTGAAGAATTTCTTCCTTGGAAGAAAAGGCTGTGTTGGTCTCGTCAAGTTGTTTGGCTAATTCCTCGTTGTCTTTTTCTGTTTGAGAAATTTTTTCATCCAGTAAGATAATTTTATTACTACTATCTTCTATCTGTTCCCTCAGTTGTGCTTTTTCTCCTTCTATCTCTTCTTTCCTCTCTTTTCCCAAAAGAAGTCTGTCTTCAAATCGGCTAATTTCACTGGAGATGGAAAATAATTCTCTCTGAGTCTTGGTTAGCTCTTCTTCTTTCTCCTTTAATTGCAGGCGAAGTTGTAGGGTTGAATCCTCTTTCTGTTTACACTCGCTACTTAACCTCTCCGCCTGAGAGGAAAGTGAACTTAAATTTTCTTCTCCCTGGGTGAATTCTTCCTTTATTTTTGTATAGTTTTTCATGAGCCGTCTTATTTCCAGACGTTTGAGTTGTTCTCTATATTTTTGGTACTGGCGCGCTTTTCTCGCCTGATAATCGAGTGAATTGATTTGTCTTTTCACTTCACTTATTATGTCTGACAATCTCATAAGATTTGCCTGTGTGCTCTCCAATTTGCGAAGCGCCTCTTCTCTTCTCCATTTGTATTTCATTACCCCTGCTACTTCTTCAAAGATTGTTCGGCGCTCCTCTGGCTTACTATTTAAAATGAAATCAATCTTCTTATCTTCCATCAAAGAATAAGTATCTGTGCCCATCCCTGTATCTAAGAATAATGCCGTTATGTCTTTAAGGCGACAAGGAGACTTGTTAATGTAGTATTCGGATTCTCCAGAACGAAATAGGCGGCGAGTAACAGTGACTTCTCGGTATTCGATGGGTAGGATATTTTGCGAGTTGTCTAAACTGAGCGAAACCTCAGCTAATCCTACGGGTTTACGCGTCCGGGAACCATTAAAAATAATATCTTCCATCTTGCCAGCACGAAGCTGTTTGGCACTCTGTTCCCCCAGAACCCAGCGTATCGCATCAACAATATTGGTCTTTCCACAACCATTAGGACCAACGATACAGGTAATTCCCGGTTCGAAATCTACAGTAATCTTATCAGCAAATGATTTAAATCCAAATATCTCTAGTTTCTTAAAATACAATCGACTCTCCCATTTATGGTGACAGGTACATTTTCCCCTCTCTGTAGCTACAACTACTTTGTTATATAATATATCAAAATCGTCTTAAATTATCAAGAAAAAAATGGTCTAAAATGGTGGGAAAGAGAAAGGTGAATTTAGGGAATAGCTACTTCAACTCAGAACTTCTTTCAACCTTTTAGTTAGGGCGGGAACAACCTGGAAAAGGTCACCTTCAATACCATAGGTGGCAAATTTGAAGATAGGAGCATTAGTGTCCTTATTAATTGCCACAATAATTTCTGAAGACTGCATGCCCACGAGATGCTGAATGGCTCCAGAAATTCCACAAGCAATATATATTTTGGGACAGACAGTGCGACCAGTCTGTCCTACTTGATGCGAATAGGGTATCCAGCCGGCATCAACTGCTGCTCGACTGGCACCAACAGCGCCTCCTAAAGTGCGGGCCAATTCTTCGATAATATGGAAATTTTCAGGTCCTCCCAATCCGCGTCCTCCGGACACAATGATATCGGCATCGGCGAGATTCACGGTCTGGGTTAGGTCTTGAACTATATCTAAAAGTTTAGTCCTCAAGGAAAGTTCCTTGCCTTCTACACTCTCTTTTATGACTTCTCCCTGGCGATTTTCCTGCTTTACTGCCTTTTTAAACACTTTGTGCCTGACCGTAGCCATTTGGGGACGATTGTGTGGGGTGGTAATAGTGGCCATAATGTTTCCTCCAAAGGCGGGCCTTGTCTGAAGAAGTTGCCTGGCCTTGAGGTCTATAGCTAGTTCAGTACAGTCAGCGGTAAGTCCTGTGCCCAGCCTTGCTGCTACACGTGAGGCAAAAGAACGGCCAATTACAGTAGCGCCCATCAAAACAATCTCAGGTTTTTCCTTTTGTATCAGAGCAGTAAGAACATCAGTATAGGGGTCATCCTGGAAATCTTTTAGGATAGAACCTTCAATTTGGTAAACTCTATCTGCACCACAGGCTATAAGTTCCTTAGCTGCACCATCCATCCCTTCTCCTAACAACACACAGGAAAGTTTCTCTCCCAACTGGTCAGCTAATTTCCTTCCCTCCCCAAGAAGCTCATAGGCAACACCCTGAATTTCCCCTTTCTTCTGTTCGGCAAAGACCCATACGCCTTTATACTGGGAGATATCGGCTCGAGGTTTCGCTTCTTCCTTTTCAATCAATATGGCTTGAACAGAACAGGGCTCAAGGCAAGCTCCACAAAGATTACATCCTTCTCCAATCACAGCAATTTTCTTATACTTGGGATGTGGCTTGCCCACTTCCTCCCTGGAGACTATCTTAATTATACCGAAAGGACAGGCTTTTACGCAGAGCGAACAACCTGTACATTTATCTTCGAGAATCTTGATACCCAAATTTCCTCCAAAATCAGACTACTTTTGCCTGGCGGAGCTTCTCCACCAATTTTTGAGCCTGTTCTTCAGGATCTCCCAGTATTGTCTCCCCTCCTTTGCGGGGAGGCGGAGTAAATATCTTGTTGACAATAGTGGGAGAACCGGACTGTCCAATCCTGCTATTTTCACAGACAATATCAGAGGCATTCCACATATGAATTTCAGCCTTTTTTGCCCGCACCATTCCTTTTAAAGAGGGAAGCCTCGGCTCGTTAATTTCCTTTACCACTGTAATTAGAGCAGGAAATCCCATCTCAATTACCTCATATCCTTCTTCCATCATCCTCTCTACTCTTATACGAGTTTCGTTTATTTCTTCTATCTTCTTTACATAAGTAATTGCAGGAACTCCCAGTTTTTCTGCAATCCCCGGGCCGACCTGTGCTGTATCTCCATCAATAGCCTGTTTACCACAGATGACCAGCCCAAATTCTCCTATCTTCTTAATCCCGCGCGCCAAGATATAGGAAGTGGCTAAGGTATCACTTCCTGCAAAGGCACGGTCAGTAAGGAGGATGGCTTCATCGCATCCCATAGATAGAGCTTCTCGGAGAGCCGATTCAGCCTGTGGAGGTCCCATGGAAATTACAGTTACCTTTCCTCCCATTCTCTCTTTGAGTCTCAAAGCTTCCTCAATCGCATAACTATCGAATGGGTTTACAATCGATTCGACCCCCTCGCGAATCAAAGTGTTTGTTTTAGGGTCAATCTTTACCTCTGTAGTTCCTGGGACCTGTTTAATGCAGACAATGAAATTCATTTCTTTGCTCTAGCTGCTTCCTTTATCAGGGCAAGTGCTATCTCATTTCTCATAACCTGGTTTGTCCCTTCGTAAATCTGGGTGATTTTGGCATCGCGCATTCGCTTTTCCATAGGATACTCGCGCATATATCCATAGCCTCCGTAAACTTGAACAGCGTCAGTGGTAACTTTCATAGCCACGTCCGAAGCAAGGAGTTTACACATCGCCGACTCTTTGGTAACTCTCGTTTTTGGGCCTTTATCGATCATCCTGGCAGTAGCATAGATTAACGCTCGAGCTGCCTCCACTTCAGTGGCCATATCAGCTAAAAGATGCTGGATTGCCTGAAAGGAAGAGATGGACTGTCCGAACTGTTCTCTCTCCCTGGAATACTTAATTGCGTCCTCCAGAGCACCAGCAGCAATCCCCAGAGCCTGAGCAGCCACTCCAGGACGAGAAACGTCGAAAGTTTTCAAGGCAATTATAAATCCTTGACCCTCTCTGCCTAAAAGGTTTTCTTTAGGAATTTTGCACTCATTGAAAATCAGTTCTCTTGTCGCAGAACCGCGAATTCCCATCTTTTTCTCTTTCTTTCCAAAGGAGAATCCACGAGTATCCTTTTCCACAATGAAGATAGATGCTCCCCGGGAACCTTTTACTTTGTCGGTCATGGTAACTACTATATAAATTTGCGCTTCCCCTCCATTGGTAATGAAGCATTTCGTACCATTCAGAATATAGCTGTCCCCTTCTTTCTTAGCAGTGGTCTGAATAGCCGAGGCATCGGAACCAGCACCTGGCTCAGTGAGAGCAAAAGCTGCCAATTTCTTACCCGCTGCAATATCCGGGAGATATTTTTTCTTCTGTTCATCGTTACCAAAAAGCATAATAGGAAAAGCAGCCAGGGCTGTAGCAGCTAATACCAAAGCAATTCCTCCATCAATTTTGCAGAGCTCTTCCACGGCAAGGCATAGCTCAAACACCCCTCCGCCAGTTCCGCCATATTCCTCAGGAATATACACCCCGCAGAGGTCTACTTTAGCCAGCTCCTCCACAATCGGCCAGGGAAATTCTTCAGTCTCATCATAATGCTCTCGTACCGGCTTAATTTTCTCTTCAGCAATCCTTTTGGCTAATTCACAAATCATCTTCTGTTCTTCACTAAGAAAGTATTCCATATCGCCCTCCAAAAAATTGGAGTAGCGAAACTTGTTTCGCGATAATAACATAGAGCAAGTTCTGCTACTCCCTTATCTCTATAGAGTTGTCTTAAAATGCCTTCTGCCATCTGACTACGGCAGGAATTGCCCGTGCAAAGAAAAAGAACTCTCTTCTTCATCCTACAGCTCTCCTGAACCAGTGGGTTGTTCTCAGACAAATATTAACCAGCAGGAGCATGACGGGAACCTCAATCAACGGACCGACCACAGTGGCCAAAGTCGCACCCGAACCTACGCCAAATAACATTATTGCCGTAGCAATGGAAATCTCAAAATGGTTACTTGCCCCAATAAGAGCAGTTGGGGCTGCATCTTCATAGCTAAGGTGGAAAAACCGTGACAAACCATATCCTATGGCGAATATAACGAAGAATTCAACCAATAGTGGTACGGCGATCATTGCTATGACCAGAGGCATCCTTAATATGGTTTTACCTTCAAGCGAGAAGAGCAATATCAGCGTAAATAACAAGGCGATGATAGAGAGATTACCCATAACCGGCAACAGACTATTCTCAAACCAATTTATTCCTTTTCTCTTTATTACCTCTTTTCTGGTTATATAGCCAGCAAGGAGCGGTGAAGCAATATATATGGCTATGGTCAGGGCCAAGGTATCCCAGGGAATAGCAATACCGCTTATCCCCAAAAGCAATGCCGCTAAAGGTGCGTATAAGACTAACATTGCCAGGGAATTGATGGACACCATCACCAGATTATGACCTTGATTCCCTCTCGCCAGATGACCCCACATCAGGACCATGGCTGTACAGGGGGCCACTCCCAATAAGATTATACCAGCAATGTACTGTTTAATATCACCTGCTGGTATAAATGGTCTGAAGACAACCCCCAGGAAGAACCAGGCAACCAAGGCCATAAAGAATGGCTTAATAGCCCAGTTTACAAAGAGCGTAATGGCTATCGGCTTAGGTGTTTTCCCCGCTCTGACCACGGCTCCAAAATCTATTCTTAACATAATTGGGTATATCATAAAGAATAAAGCGATGGCTATCGGTATCCAGACATCAGCTACGGTAAAACGAAGGATAAATGCGCCGATCTGGGGAAAAATCTTCCCCGCTATTATCCCTATTCCCATACATAGAAAGACCCACAGAGTTAGATACCTCTCAAAAAAACTTAAATTGCGCTCTTCCATTATCGTTTCCTTCTAAATTTAGCAAGCTCTGCTACTCCACAGTCTGAAAACTGTTTATTGTGTCTTCGTTTTTTTCTTAGCTTTAATCTTCTTTAGTGCCTTTTTAGCTGCTTCTTGTTCGGCTGTTTTTTTGCTCAACCCCATGCCCCGGCCAAGAATTCTACTTTTCACTTTCACTTCGATTTCAAAAAATTTCTTGTGGGCTGGACCCGACTCTGTCTTTACCTTATATTCTGGTAAAATCTTATATTTCTTTTGAATCAACTCTTGAAGATTACTTTTATAATCTACCTTCCTTATGCCCTTAAGCGTGAAAATCTGTCCCAGAATAAACTTCTTTGCCTTATCCCAGTCCTGATCCTGGTAAATCGCACCAATTAGGGCCTCCAAGGCATTACTTAACAGAGAAGCTCTCTGGCGACCGCCTGCTTTCTCTTCCTCTTCACTTATTAAAAGATAGTCGCCCAGGGATAATTTCTTGGCCCAGAGCAGAAGAGACTTTCTGTTTACCAGGCTCGATTTCAGTTTAGTTAACTTCCCTTCGTCGTATGTTGGATACCGCTGATAAAGGTGCTCAGATATCACTAAATTCAGCACACTGTCCCCTAGAAACTCGAGTCGTTCATTATCTTCTTTTATACCGGACATGTGCGCATAAGATTTATGCGTTAAAGCCTGCCAAAACAGTTCTTTGTTTTTAAAATTTACTTTTAACTTTTGTTCAAGATTCTTCGAGTTCATATTAAAGAATCCTCCGTTTCGTTATAGGCACAGATTTCCCGATTGAAAATCGGGATGCAAAACCATTCTTGTCCCGATGAATCCGGACCTACAAATGCTTTAAAATTCGAAATTGTAGCTGCAAACTACACTGTTTCTGGTTTATATTTTCTTACTACCAAGGTGGCATTATGGCCACCAAAACCTAAAGAGTTGGAGAGGGCTACATTGATTTTCTTAGGGCGGGCCTTATTGGGGACATAGTCCAGGTCACATTCGGGATCAGGAAATTCATAGTTTATCGTTGGAGGGAGCATCTCTTTTTCCATGCTAAGAATTGTGGCAATTAATTCTACAACTCCTGCTGCTCCCAGGAGGTGTCCGATCATAGACTTGCTTGATGAAATGGGAATCTTGTAGGCATAGTCCCCAAAAACTTTCTTTATGGCAAAGGTTTCTACCTTATCATTTAAAGGAGTGGAAGTGCCGTGAGCATTTATGTAATCGACTTCTTCGGGTTTTACACCGCCATCGGCTAAAGCATTAGACATAGCCCGAGCAGCACTCTGCCCGTCAGGAGAGGGAGCAGTAATATGGTAAGCATCGTTTGTAGCTCCATAGCCAATCAGTTCAGCGTGAATGGTAACTCCCCGGGAAAGGGCGTGTTCTAACAATTCCAAAATTACAATTCCAGCTCCTTCTCCCATTACAAAACCATCTCTCTCCTTGTCGAAAGGCCGACTGGCGTGTTCAGGGTCGTCATTTCGAGTAGACAAAGCTCTGGCTGAACAGAAGCCAGCAAGGCCCAGGGGAGTAACTGCCGCTTCCGAACCACCGGCAATAATTACATCTGCATCCCCATAATGGATGAGGCGTAAAGCATCTCCTATCGTATGGTTACTGGTAGCACAGGCGCTGGATAATGAATAGTTTGGCCCCTTGATGTTGTGAGCAATGGCAATCTCTCCAGCAGCAATATTGGTAATTAGCATGGGGATCATAAAAGGACTTACCCGACGAGGTCCTTTCTCTAATAATACCTGATGTTCCGCAGCAACAGTAGATAATCCTCCTATGCCAGAACCCACGATAACTCCTACTCGAAAAGGATCTTCCTTCTTCATGTCAAGCTTTGCGTCCTCTATGGCTATCTTGGCAGCAGCAAACGCAAGTTGACTAAAACGATCCATCTTTCTAATCTTCTTTTTATCAATATATTTTTCTGGTTGGAAATTCTTTACTTCAGCACCAATCTGGGTTGAGAACTGAGAGGTATCAAAGGTCGAGACTCTACTTATGCCCGATTTTCCGCTCGCTAGTGAGTTCCAGAAATCATCTGCTCCGATTCCGATTGGCGAAATGACTCCGTATCCCGTAATCACTACTCTGCGGTCCATTCCCCCTCCAAAAATTTAATCAGAAGAAAAAAATAAAATACAAAACCGCTACCACGCCAAAAATTCCTGCTGTGTAGCGGTTTTCTTCTTGTTAGTTTAGGCTTGCGCTTTATGTTTATTAATGTACTCGATCGCTTTACCAACTGTATCTAATTTTTCTGCTTCTTCGTCTGGGATTTCAATATTAAATTCTTCTTCCAGTGCCATTACAAGTTCTACAGTATCCAAAGAATCGGCTCCCAAATCATTAACAAATGAAGCCTCAATAGTCACCTCTTCCGGATCTACCCCAAGTTGTTCAACAATGATTTCTTTTACCTTTTCAGCTACTGCCATTTTGTTTTTTCACCTCCACAAAAGAATTGTGTAACCAAATAATTAGAAAGTTACACGTTTTGAGAGTTCTACATCACCATGCCACCATCTACTTTGATTACTTCTCCGGTAATATACCTGGCTTTCTCCGATACTAAAAATAGGACTGCGCTAGCCACATCTTCGGGCTTCCCTAACTCACCAAAAGGAATTTGAGAAGATAATTTCTCTTTTACTTGTGCAGGTAACCGCTCGGTCATGCTCGTTTGAATAAAGCCCGGAGCCACAGCATTAACATTTATTCGACGGCTAGCGAGTTCTCTGGCACAGGTCTTGGTTAAAGCAATCAGCCCGCCCTTAGATGCTGAGTAGTTAGCTTGACCAGCGTTACCAATTATCCCTACAATGGAAGCAATATTAACAATCTTTCCAGCCTTTTGCTTCATCATAACTGGTGAAACTACCTTAATACAATTAAATGCGCCCTTGAGATTAATATTCAAAACCAGGTCCCAATCCTCTTCTTTCATGCGCATTACCAGTGCATCTCGAGTCATTCCAGCATTGTTGACTAATATATCAATTCTGCCAAATTTGTCAAGAGTTTTTTTCACCATTTCTTCCACTGAAGATAGAATAGAAACATCTACCCCAAGGGAGATAGCTTCACTTCCTTTTTGGGAAATTTCTTGGGCAGTAGATTTAGCTACTTCTTCCACAACATCTGCGATAACCACATTTGCTCCCTCTTGAGCCAACTGAGTAGCAATGGTCTTTCCAATCCCCTGCGCCCCTCCAGTTACAATCGCTACTTTACCTTTTAAATCCAAAATCAATTACCCCCCAATATAACATTAAAAAGATAGTTTATGAATAATTTGAAGTTTCATTCTTTCCCAAAAATTTGCTGGTAGTGTAGCCCTTTATGGGCATAATTTTTACGGGAATAAGTCTTTGGGCGACCATAAAGGTCGCCCCTACGCGACCAAAACCATTACGGGCATAAAACCATACACTACATATTCAATGTTTCCAGTTTCTTAAGGGTTTCCTGAAGACTTTTCTCGTCTTCCACGTTTAATCCAGAAGACCTTTTGGTTATTCTACTTAAAAGTCCAGTTAACACCTTCCCTGGACCTACCTCAATAAAAATCTCCACACCTCTTTGGAACATCTCTTTTATACTATCTTCCCATAATACAGGATTATCTATTTGTGAAACCAATGCTTTTCTGATTTCTTCCCGTGAAGTTGCCGGTTTCGCATTACAGTTTGTCACCACAGGAATAACGGGATCTTTCAACTCATAATTCTCCAATTCTCTGGCCAGATTCTTCCCCGCTTGAGCCATCAACTGGGAGTGGAAAGCTCCGCTAACTTTTAGAATAATAGCCCTCTTTGCGCCTTTTGCTTTGGCTCCTTCCACAGCTCTCTCAATCGCTTTCAATTCTCCAGCAATAACTATTTGATGAGGAGAATTGAAATTTACAGCTTCCAGTACTTCTTCTCCTCTAACTTCCTCAATAACTTCTTCTAATTTCTCTCTTTCCAATCCTATAATGGCTGCCATTGCTCCGGGCTTCTCCTGGGAAGCCTTATGAATAAACTCAGCTCTTTTTTGAACTACTGATAAGGCTTGGGGAAAATCGAAAACCCCTGCAGCAACTAAAGCAGTATATTCTCCCAAACTATGGCCGGCTACAATCTGGGGTCTTAAGATTTCTTTAGAAGAGTAACTTTCAGGTCTCTGGAGAACTTCCAAACAAGCAACACTTATAGTAAAGACGGCGGGCTGAGTAATTAAAGTTTGTTGTAACTCCTCCTCAGGGCCATAAAAAATCTTTTTTCTGAGGTCGTAACCTAAAATATCATTTGCCCGGTCAATAATCTTCCGGGCCGGCTCGTACCTTTCGTATAGTTCTCTCCCCATACCTACGTATTGTGAGCCCTGACCTGGAAAGAGGAAAGCAACTTTTACCATTTAATCACACAGGAACCCCAGGTGAACCCAGCACCAAAGGCAACCAATTCTATAATATCTCCTTGTTTAATTCTGCCCTGGCGATTTGCTTGGTCCAGAGCAATAGGCACAGTAGCTGCTGAAGTATTTGCGCATTTATCAATATTTACGAAAACCTTATCTATGGATATAGATAATCTCTTTACGATTGCTTTAATTATCCTGATATTTGCCTGATGTGGTATCAACAGAGTTACGTCCTCTATCTTAAGTCCACATCCTTCCAATCCTCGTTTGACAGAGTTCACCATTTCCGGTACGCCTATTCTGAAAGTCTCATTTCCCTTCATCTTCAGGTAATGGAGCCTGTTCTTGACTGTGTCTACAGTTGCCGGGAGTCTCGAGCCCCCAGCGGGCATATTCAACAAATCGCCATACTGACCATCTGCGTCTAAATAACAAGAGAGAATCCCTGAATCACCTTTCTCCTTTTTCAAAACTGCTGCTCCCGCGCCATCCCCCAGAAGCACACAAGTATTCCTGTCCTCCCAGTCAGTAATTTTAGAAAGAGTTTCCGTGGCAATGACCAGTGCTGTTTTATATGTTCCCATCTGTAAAAATTGCTGAGCAGTAGAAAGAGAATAAATAAAGCCAGCGCAGGCAGCATTCAAATCAAAAATAGCAGCACCTTTTATCCCTAACTTAGTCTGTATTATACAAGCTGTTGAAGGGAAGAACATATCCGGAGTAATCGTTGCCACAATAAGTAAATCGATATCTTCAACTTTTACATTAGCATCCTCCATTGCTCTCTGGGCAGCTTTAATCCCCAGATCAGAAGCAGCCTGTTTATCGGAACATATCCTTCTCTCTCTGATTCCCGTGCGACTTACAATCCACTCATCGGATGTATCGACTATTTTCTCAAGATCCTTATTGGTTAAGACTTTCTCTGGCAGATATGACCCAGTTCCCACTATGCGGATACCCACTATTTTCCTACTCCTATAAACTTTCTTTGATTTGTTGATTGATCCTCTTTTCCACAAACTCTCCTGCTACGCGGATAGCATTGGAAATTGCCTTAGCGTTGGAACTGCCGTGGCAAATAAAGGAACAGCCATCTACGCCCAAAAGAGGAGCTCCTCCATATTCAGCATAATCGACTCTCTTCTTGATATCTTTAAAGGCGCCTCTCAACAATATAAGTGCTATTTTTCGGAAAGGATATTTGAGAATTTCATCTCTAAACAAACTAATAAATTCTTCAGCTATACCTTCACTAAATTTCAGAAGAATATTGCCTACAAATCCATCACAAACGATAACATCAGCCTTTCCTTTCACAATATCTTTGCCTTCTACATTACCCGTAAAATTCAATCCCGATTGGCGCAAGAGACGATGGGCTTCTACAGTCACCTCATTCCCCTTGGTTTCTTCCACCCCGGTACTCAACAGTCCAATACGGGGAGATTCTTTATTCATAATTGTCTTCATATAGATGTTACCCATTACCGCAAACTGGAGCAAACCTTTTGCCGTAGAGTTGACGTTTGCGCCAACATCGAGAAGTGCAACTACACCTTTTAGAGTAGGTATTAATGCAGCAATAGCAGGCCTATCGACTTTGGGCAATCTCCCCAAAACCATCAATGCTGAGGCCAATACTGCACCCGAGTTTCCTGCAGAAACCATGGCGTCAGCCATGCCCTCTTTGACTAATCGGGTAGCAACCATGATGGAGGAATCTTTCTTTTGGCGACAAGCTATCGCCGGTGACTCATCCATACCAATAACCTCCGAACAGTGGTAAATGGAAAGGGGTAAAGATGACCTTCGATAGTTCTTCATCTCCCCTGTTAAGCGGGTTTTATCCCCCACTAAAATTATTTCGTAAGGGGTTTTTTTGACAGCTTGAACTGCTCCTTCCACCACTACTCCGGGAGCATAGTCGCCCCCCATAGCATCTACAGCGATTCGCATAAATAAGACCCCTGGTTAACTTTTCCCTTTTCTTTTCCTTTTTTCCTCTATCTCTTTTTTTGTCTTAATTATCTTTTCTTCATTATAATAGCCACAATTGAAGCAAGCAAAATGGGGAAGTTTAAATTCCTTGCACATCGGGCAAATAGATAGAGTGGGGATATGTAGTTTCCAGTTGGCTCTTCGTTTACCTTGTCTGGAAACAGAATGTCTTCTCTTGGGATTAGCCATAAAATACTCCTAAACAATAATTTTTAATATTACAAGTTAAAAATGGGTTTGTCAAGAAAAATCACGTGGTTGTAAAGCTTTCATCAGATATTGATGGATTGCCCTGGCACTCCTCCTACCAGAAGCCATAGCGGAAATCACTGTGGCTGCACCGCTTACAATATCCCCTCCAGCCCAGACACTCTCTTTTGAGGTCTTTCCACTAGTTTCATCTATAACAATATAGCCCCATTTGTTTACTTTTAAATCTGGGGTAGCAGAGGGAAGCAGCGGGTTGGCACCAGCACCGATAGCCATTACTACTATATCAACCCCTATGATGAATTCAGAACCCTTAATCGGTATTGGCCGGCGACGTCCAGACTCATCAGGCTCCCCCAGTTCCATCTTTATACATTCAATTCCAGTAACCCAATCCTCCTTATTGCCCAGAATCCGCGCTGGATTGGTCAAAAATTTAAATTCTACTCCCTCATCTTTGGCATTTTGCACCTCTTCCACCCGTGCAGGCATTTCCTGTGGGGAACGGCGGTAAATATTGAATACCTTTTGTGCTCCTAACCTTAAGGCTACCCGCGAGGCATCCATAGCCACATTTCCCCCTCCTATTACTGCAACTCTTTTGCCAATTTTTATGGGAGTATCATACTGGGGAAATAAGTATGCCTTCATCAGATTGGTTCTGGTTAAAAATTCGTTAGCTGAATAGACCCCATTGAGATTTTCACCGGGAATGTCCATAAACTTGGGCAAACCAGCCCCAATTCCAATGAAAATAGCATCATAACCCTGGGAGAAAAGTTCATCGAGAGTATAAATATTGCCAATCACATAGCCAGTTTTTACTTCCACCCCCAGGGAGCGAATATACTCTACTTCTCTCCCCACAATAGCTTTGGGTAAGCGAAATTCTGGAATCCCGTAGACCAGAACGCCTCCCGGTTTATGTAATGCTTCGAAAATGGTCACACTATGTCCCAACCTGACTAAATCGCCGGCACAGGATAAGCTGCCAGGACCAGAGCCAATGATTGCCACGCGTTTTCCAGTAGAAGAAGGAAGTGATGAGCTTTCTGGACTGCCCTTCTGGATTTCCCAATCAGCAACAAAGCGTTCCAGTCGTCCAATGGCAACAGGCTCGTACTTTTTACTTAGAATACAGGCTTTTTCGCAAAGCCCCTCCTGGGGACATACCCTCCCACACATAGCTGGCAAGAGGTTAGCCTCTTTAATCTTGCGTATGGCTCCTCGATAATCCTTCTCCGCAATCTTAGCAATAAAGCTGGGAATATCGATTTCCACTGGACAGGCCTTAATACAGGGAGCCTTCTTGCACTGGAGACACCTTCTGGCTTCCTGTTGAGCCTGCTCTTTTGTATAGCCCAAAGCCACCTCATTAAAATTGGTCACCCTGACTTTGGGTTTTTGACGTGGCATTTTTACTTTTTTAGGAGCAATTTTCATTTTATTCTACTATGTTTATTGGCTGAATCACAACTCTGGAGAGCTTTCTTCTCCTCTTGTAGGTAAATTCTCTGACGACTGAGTAGTTGGTCAAAATCTACCTGGTGACCATCGAAATCCGGACCGTCCACACAGACAAACTTTGTTTTCCCCCCTACGGAAACTCGGCAAGCACCGCACATTCCGGTAGCATCGACCATTATAGGATTGAGACTCACTATAGTCCTCAATTTATAGGGCCTGGTTACCTCAGAAACAGCACGCATCATAAGAGTGGGTCCCACGGCAAAGACCAAAGCAAATTCCTTCTTTCCTTTAATTAGCCTTTGCAATTCATCGGACACAAAACCTTTCCGGCCATAAGAACCATCATCAGTAGTAATGTAAACTTCGTCCGAGACAGAGGCTATCTTATCCTCCCAGATTACCAGTTCCTTAGTGCGCGCACCAATAATCGATATAACCTTGTTTCCAAATTCTTTAAAGCCACGAGCCACAGGATAGATGGGCGCTATTCCTACACCTCCACCTACACAAACTATTGTGCCTTTATTTTCTATATGGGTGGGAATACCTAAAGGTCCAATAACATCAAAGAGGGTATCTCCTGAATTTAGTCCTCCTAACTGGTAAGTAGTTTTTCCTGCTTCCTGAACTACAATAGTTATAGTTCCTTTCTCTCTTTCATAGTCGGCAATAGTTAACGGAATCCTTTCTCCCCTCTCATCAATTATCACCACTACAAACTGTCCGGGCTGAGCTTTTCGGGCAATCTCCGGAGAAGATATCAGAAATTCTTTTATAGAAGGACCTAAATCTTGTTTATTTAAAATTTTATACATTTGTAAAAAATGGGGTCAACTCTGTTTTTTGCTGATACGGGAATAAACCTCTATGCGACCAAAATCTTTCTGGCTTATTTTTTGTATATTTTTTCTTCCCAATGGTATATTTCGTTTTCGGAAAAGAAAAACTTAACTTCCCTCTCTGCTGATTTCAGCGAATATGCTACATGAAGGATATTGTGACGGTTATCTTGAGCGTAGAGCCTCCTCAAGGTTTTCTCTTCTGCTTTCTGAGGGTCTGTATTACCGGCAATATCTCGAATCTTCTGAGTTACGTTCTCTCCCTCCAAAACCATCACCAGACAGGGATTGGATGACATAAAATTGACTAAAGGATCATAAAATTCCTTCCCTTTATGTTCTTGGTAAAACTCCCCTGCCTTTTCCCGGCTAAGAAGGACCATTTTGAAGGCAACAATTTTGAAATTCTTCTGTTCAAATGTGGTAATGACTTTTCCTACTATTTTCTTAGAGAGTGCATCTGGCTTAATAATTACTAATGTGCGTTCCAAGATTTTCTCCTTCTACAACTTGAGATTTTTCATCGAGCCTGTCCCGGGTTGGAGATGGAAACTTCTTCCACAGTCTCATTTTAAACTTTTGATGATTGCTTTAGCCATCTGGGAAGTTGTAGCAGTTCCTCCCAAATCATAGGTAACTGTCTCTCCTTTAGCAATTATTCGAGCCACAGCATTCTCCAACCTCTCTGCCTTTTCTTCCTCTCCCAAATGCCTTAACATCAATACCCCTGATAGAATCATAGCCGTGGGATTTACTTTGTTCTTTCCCTTATACTTCGGCGCACTGCCGTGAGTTGCCTCGAAAACAGCAATTTCCTCACCAATATTTGCTCCGGGAGCTAAACCAAGCCCTCCCACCAATCCTGCGCATAAATCGGAGATTATATCCCCATAGAGATTAGGCAGGACGAGTACATCGTAAAGTGCAGGCTTTTGCACTAATTGCATACACATATTATCCACGATTTTATCTTCAGATTGGATGTTTGGATATTCTCGGGCAACTTCGTGGAATACTTTCACAAAGATTCCATCTGAATATTTCATTATATTGGCTTTATGTATCCCGGTGACCTTTTTCCGGTTATTCTTCCTCGCATAGTCGAATGCAAAACGAATAATCCGTTCTGAAGCGCGCCGGGAAATTGGCTTGATACTTATTCCAGAATCATCAGAAATCTTCACATTCGTGGAAGTGTAAATAAAATTGATGAGTTCACCGGTCTCAGGCTTTCCCTCTTCAAATTCTATTCCTGAATATACATCTTCCGTATTCTCTCTGACCACTACTAAATCGACCCCTTCATACCGTGACCTCACACCAGGGTACCACTTACAGGGACGGAGGCAAGCGTAGAGGTCGAGTTTCTGACGCAGGGCAACATTAACGCTGCGAAACCCTATGCCTACAGGTGTAGTGACCGGACCTTTCAAGGCAATCCTATTTTTCTTTATGGAATCGATTACCTTATCAGGTAAAGGCGTTCCATACTTATCCATAATATCGGCTCCGGCATCGACTTTTTCCCAATTAATCTTTACCCCTGTGGCCTCAATACATTTTCGAGCAGCATCGACCACTTCCGGCCCCACACCATCACCAGGAATTAAGGTAACTTTATACATAATCGCCCCCTTTTAGAGAGATCTGGAGTCCTCCCGAAAGGGAGGTTCGGGCGACCACAAGGGTCGCCCCTACGCGATTCACAAGGGCTCCAGAGAAAAATGATTCTGCCCCTTTTTTTTTTCTACAGTTGAAAACCACCGTGTTTCCGGATATGTTCCACCAATCCGCCATCGCGCAAAATGTTAACCATTACCTTAGGAAGCGGACGGAATATTAGTTCCAGTCCTTTCTTTCTATTTTTTATTATACCTTTAGCTAAATCGATTTCCAATTCATCTCCCCGAGCAATTTTCTCAGTTTCACATTCCAGAACAGGCAGTCCAATATTGATTGCATTGCGGAAGAATATTCTGGCAAAAGACTTGGCTAAAATTGCCTTTACGCCACACAGTTTGATTATTGCGGGAGCATGCTCCCGGGATGAACCCATACCAAAGTTCTTCCCTGCCACAATGAAATCTCCTGATTTTACTTTCTTTATAAATCCGGGATTGGCATCTTCCAGTGTATGTTTAGCCAGCTCTGGCAAATTGTTCCTTAAATGGAAATATCTCCCAGGTGCAATCAAATCTGTGCTGATGTTATCCCCAAACTTATGTACTTTGCCTTTAATAATCATTCTTTTCTCCTTTTTACGTTGTTTCCCTGGGGTCACTGAGCTTTCCCTTTACTGCTGTCCAGGCAGCTGTAGCCGGAGAAGAAAGGTATATCTGGGAATTGGGGTTACCCATTCTGCCTTTAAAATTGCGGTTTGCTGTTGATAGGCACTTTTCGTTATCAGCCAAAATCCCTCCCTGCAACCCCACACAGGGTCCGCAACCCGGGTTTAAAATAGTAGCCCCAGCTCCAATAAGTATCTCAAAAATTCCTTCTTTCACTGCCTGGAGGTAGACCTGGCGGGAAGCTGGAGCAATAATCAACCTTACCCCAGGAGCACATTTTCGTCCTTTCAATATCTCTGCCACCAGGCGCAAATCCTCTATTCGTCCATTGGTGCAGGTACCAATAAAAACCTGGTCAATTCTGACGTTTTTAGCCTTTATTTGAGAAATTGGTTTAACATTATCCGGGGTCTCAGGACAGGCAATCATTGGTTCCAATTTTGAGGCATCGATTTCAAAAACTCTTTCGTATTTTGCATCCTTATCTGCCTTAATTTCTTTATATCTCTTTTCCCGCCCTCTCTCCTTGAGGTAGGCTCTGGTCAAACTATCCGAAGCAACAAGTCCAGCCTTAGCTCCTGATTCTACAGCCATATTACAAAGAGTGAGCCTTCCAGAGATGGACATCTTTTCCACCGCTTTCCCGGCAAATTCTAAAGCTCTGTAAGTTGCTCCATCAGCTCTCAGCATACCAATAATGTACAGAATCAAATCCTTAGCACAGACACCTTGGGGAAAGTCTCCTTCTACATTAATCAAGAAAGTCAGGGGAACCTTAAGCCAGGTCTTTCCTGTAGCCATCACTACAGCCACGTCTGTAGAGCCCATTCCGGTAGCAAAGGCAGCCAAAGCCCCAGAAGTGCAAGTATGAGAATCTGCACCAATGACAATATTACCTGGATTTACAAAGCTTTCCACCAGTCTCTGATGAGAAATTCCCTCCCCTATTTCCGAGAGATTTGCCTTGGTTTCTCTTGCAAAATCTCGTAACTCTCTTTGGACATTGGAAAGTTCTTTGCGCGGAGAAGGAACAGCATGGTCGAGGAAAATAATCGTTTTCTCTGGAGCAAAAATTCCACAGTCAACTGCTCCACCTGGGCCGCTTAAAGCTCCACCTCTTTTTAATTTTCTTAACTGCTTAATAGCGAGGGGACCTGTGCCATCCTGCACCATACAGAGGTCTACCGGCACAATCACAATATCCCCTGCAGTTACTTCTCTTCCCAAACGGGAGGTAATAATTTTTTCAGAGATAGTCTTACCCATAATTAATCTCCTCAAAAGTCAACAAGTGATTTTTCGTAGAGGGTTTCTATCCTGTTCAACATGTGAGTGAGATCAAAAGTAGGATAGACCCTTTTCTTGCCTTCCCTACCCATTCTCTGAGCCAAATTCCGATCTCTAAGCAACTTAATTACCCTCTCAGCAAATTTTTCTATATTGTGAGGCTCGACCAAAAATCCATTTACTCCCTCAATAATTGCTTCTTTAGCACCGTCCACAGCTGTGGCTACAACAGGCTTTCCAGAAGCCATAGCTTCAGCAAACACAATAGGAAGACCCTCCCACAGGGAAGTAAGCACCAAAACATCGATAATCTGCATAATCTCCGGGACATCGCGTCGCCAGCCAGTCAAAATAACCTTTTCTTTCAGTTTGAACCTCCTGATCAATTCCTCCACCTCGGGTCTTAACTCCCCATCTCCCACCAAAAGAAACCTTGTGGATGGTAAAACCTGGCAGACACGATGGGCAAGAAAAATGAAATCTTGAGGAGCCTTTTGAGGCTTGAAACAGGCAATCATTGCCACTACAGGATTTTCAGAGTTAATTCCGAATTCTCTCTTTTTTTGGTCAAAGTCGATTTTTATTTCAGAAAATGCTTTAATATTTGTAGCGCAATGTATCACCTCATATTGTCTTTTTCTTCCAATCCTATTAGCCAGGCCTTTTTTCACATTTTCGGAAGATACTACGATTAACTTGTCAGTAATCCAGGCAGTTACTCTCTCTACCCAGATAAAAGCTTTTCTTATCCACCACTTCTGATACTCATTAAACCCAAAACCGTGGTATGTGTGGAAAATCTGAGGCACGCCAGCAAAATGGGCTGCCCAGCGGCCAAGAATTCCCGCCTTGGAGGAGTGGGTATGCACTAAGTCAATCTTTTCTGACTTTAAAAACCTCCATATCTTCATTAAGGTAATCGCATCTTTTATAGGATTCAGCATCCGAATCAGTTGGGGAATAAAAAATGACTTTATCCTGGGATTACTTTTGACTTCACCATCCAGAATCCCCCCACAGCCAGAGATTAAAATAGGGTTATATCTGTTTCGATTAAGGTTTTCGGTAGTGTAAATAGCGATATCTTGGGCTCCTCCCAGTTCCAGTTTTGTAATAATTGTCGCCACTTCATACTTTTTCATCTATTAGCCATTACCCCTTTAATCCATTCTATTTCTTCAATTAGACCTTCTTTCAAATTAAATCTGGGATTATACCCTAACATCTTCTTTGCCTTTTTTATGTCCGCCCAAGTCGCCTGCATATCTCCTTTCATCTTTTCTGTATATTTAATCTGGGCCTTTTTTTCAATAATTTCCTCCAATAATTTGATCGCGCCATTTACAGAGATATAGCTGCCACCCCCAATGTTAAAAATTTCGCCTGTGCAAGCTTTTTCCATCACCAAAATATTGGAATTCACAGCATCCTCGATATAGGTGAAATCTCGAGTCTGGTCTCCATCGCCATAAATGGTAATCTCTTCTCCTTTCAACATTGCTCTGATAAACTTATGGAAAGCCATATCTGGTCTCTGGCGTGGTCCGTAGACCGTAAAATACCTTAACGATACCACAGGAACCCCAAAATTCTTCCAATACGAATAACACAAACTTTCACAGGCCAACTTGGAAACACCGTAAGGAGAGACTGGTGAAAGTAGTGTATCTTCCCTCATCGGCAACTCACAATCTCCATAAACAGAGGAAGACGAGGCGAAAATAAACGATTTCAGAGAGATTTTCCTTGCTGACTCCAGTAATCTCTGTGTGGCCAGAATATTGTTATTTAAATAGGTTTCAAAACGCCTTCCCCAACTGGCGAGAACTCCTGCCTGGGCAGCATGGTGGAAAATATAATCGACCCCTTCCAACAACTTATCTAAATTTGTACCCAAAAGGTCTTCTTTTACAAGAGTGAAATTGGACGATTTCAACAGGTTTTGCACATTAGTTTCCTTAATTCTTCGGTCGTAGTAATCTGTAAAGGAGTCTATTCCCATAACCTCAAAGCCGGATTGAATCAACTTCTCAGCCAGATGAGAACCAATAAATCCAGCACAACCAGTAACCAGACAACGCATTTTTCCCCCTAAAAAGCCGATCACCCCACCTTTGGTCGGGCACTCTTTAGAGTGCCGATGAAGCTATCTTTTCTGCAACTTCTTTACCTTCTAAAATCGCCTCTTCCATGGTAGAATACTTCCAGCCACCATATCGTCCCACTGAATAGATATTTTTCTCTCTCAGGTAATCC
>DAOVHK010000118.1 GCA_030671905.1 Clostridia bacterium
ATTAAAGTATTGAGTGAAACCATAAAAGGCGAAAAGGGGTGATTGGTTATGTCAGATGAAAAAACAGTAAAAATCTTTACTATGGAACAACAGTTTCCCTGTGGGCCGCAATCGAGCTGCTGTGGTCCAATAGGGCAAAGTGAAGAAGAGATACCGTCTTTAAAAAATGCGATAGAAAAACTCGGAATTGATGTGGAAATTTGCGATATCCAGAAAATGGAGAATCTGCAGGGAAATCCACAAGTGTTCAAGCTATTTCGTACATTCGGTTCTCAGGCAATTCCCGTAATAACTGTGGGTGATGAAGTTGCCTGTATGGGACAGTCTGAAACCAATGAAATTATATCAGCCATAAAAGGCAAATTATAAGAGGAGGTAGTGGAGCCGATTTTGGTGGCGGTTGTGGTCCAAATCCAACTCCCGGTTGTTGCGGATAAAGATGAAAAAGAGACGAGTTTTATTTTTGTGTACAAGTAATTCTTGTAGAAGTCAAATGGCAGAGAGATTGTTAAGGCATCTGGCAGGGGATAAGTTTGAAGTCTTTAGTGCCGGGGTTGAACCGACAC
Source organism: Clostridia bacterium (assembly GCA_030671905.1). Lineage (GTDB taxonomy): Bacteria > UBA6262 > WVXT01 > WVXT01 > WVXT01 > WVXT01. The sequence goes on from DAOVHK010000118.1 coordinate 567, forward strand.
AAGTAAATCCTCTCGCTATAAAGGTAATGGATGAGATTGGGATAGATATTTCAAAACAAAGGTCAAAATCTGTTAAAGAATTTTTAAGCCAGCAATTTGATTATGTGGTTACTGTTTGTGACTATGCCAGGCAAACCTGCCCGGTATTTCCAGGTAAATATGAGAAGACCCACTGGAATTTAGAAGACCCTGCTAAAGCTCAAGGAACAGAAGAGGAAATACTTCTGATATTTAGAAAGGTAAGAAATCAAATCAAAGAGAATATCCTGAAATTCTTACTTCAATAACCATAGCACCTCTCCAATAAATTACTTGACAAAATGGCTGTATCGTTGATAAAATTAGCCTAATTATCGTCTGAAAAGGAGCAGTTCTATGCCTATTGCAGACCACAAAAAATGCACAGGTTGCCGCATCTGCGAGATAATCTGCTCAATTCAACATCATAAAGAAATGAATCCCAAACTGGCTATGGTAAGGATTAACAGCAACTGGCCCTGGGAAGACAAGGTAATCATCTGCCGACAGTGTAAAAAGCCAAAGTGCGTTGAAGCGTGCGAGTATGAAGCCATCGAAAGGGTTGATGGTTGTTTAAGAATCGATGAGGATAAATGCACTGCCTGTCTTGAATGTGTGAAAGCCTGTCCTTTTGAGGGCGTGGTGGTCAGTGAAATAACCGGGAAACCTATCTTTTGCGACACCTGTAACGAGGAGTATCTCTGTGTTAAATGGTGCCCTCATCAAGTGCTAAGTAAGACGTAAGGAGAAGATTTCAAATGAGTAATAAAAAATATTTTGGTTATGCTGGAAAGATTCTCACCGTGGACCTGAGTTCCTCTGACTATGTTGTTAAGGATACTCCTTTCGACCTGATTGTAAACTTCATGGGAGGCAAGGGATTTGGGGCAAAGATTCTCTATGATGAGTTGAAGCCTGGATGTGACCCATTATCGGAAGAAAACATTATGGTCGTGGCTACTGGACCTTTAACCGGGACTTTGATGCCAGCCAGTGGTCACATTACGCTCAGCACTAAAAGTCCGTTAACGGGTATCTGGCTTGATTCGCATTGTGCTGGTTTTTTAGGACCCGAACTCAAGATGGCTGGTTATGATGCCATAATCATCAAGGGAAAAGCGAAGAAGCCGACGGTGCTGGTTATTAAAGATGATGGAGTTTCCTTTGAAGATGGTAGAGATATATGGGGTAAGTTTACTTTTGAATCTCAGGAATTGCTAAGGAAAAAATATGGAGAAAATTGCCAATTTATGTGTATTGGTCCCGCAGGAGAGAGAAAAGCCAGGTTTGCCAATATAGTCTCCGGAGGTAGGGGGTTTGGTAGAGGCGGCTCAGGAGCCGTAATGGGCTCAAAGAACCTCAAGGCTGTTGTGGTGAAGGGAACCAGGGGAATTGGAATCTACGACCTTGATGGCTTTATGAGGATTTGTACAGAAGCATATAATGAGTTAACGGTCAGTCCTGATACCGGTGGTGGAAGACCCAAGTACGGAACTAATTCCATCTATTCATTTATGATTGAAGCAGGAGCGCATCCGATTAAGAATTTTCAAACTGGAGTATTTAAAGCGGTAAAAGAATGTAATGAAGATGTGCTTGACAAAAAGTATTATAAGCGACATATAGCGTGTTTTTCCTGCCCGATAAATTGTAGTAAGGCATCCCGGGTAGACGATGGTAAATATAAGGGAAAGTTTACAGAGGGTCCTGAATATGAGAATATGTGGAGCTTGGGCGCTCAGTGTGGCAATAGCAACATTGGCTCGATAATCTATGGTGAGCATCTTTGTGATGAATACGGTTTGGATGCTATTTCTACAGGAAATGTGATTGGCTTCACCATGGAGTGCTTTGAAAAAGGGATTCTCTCGGAAAAGCAGATCGGATTTCCGACAAATTTCGGGAATGATGATGCAATAATAAAATTCATAAAGATGATGGCAAAAGGAGAAGGCGTTGGAGAATTGATGAGCCAGGGTGTTCGCCAGATGTCTAAAGAGTTGGGTAAGGGCACTGAGAAATTTGCAATGCATGTAAAGGGGATGGAAATACCGGCATACGACCCTCGAGGCGCTTTTGGAATGGGCCTTGCCTATGCCACCAGCGACCGAGGTGCATGTCACTTGAGAGCATGGACATTGGGAGATGAGATATTGGATGTTCGGGATAGGATGGACCCTTTTGCTACAGAATTTAAGGCTGAGCTCGTAAAGAATCAGCAAGACTTTTTTGCCGTTATCCAATCGGCAGTTGTCTGTCTATTTCTGAATTTCGGTCTGACTCAGCGCCATATAACCAGGTGCCTTCAGAGTCTCACGGGAATAAAAGAATGGAAGACAACAGAGGATATTCTGAAGATTGGTGAAAGAATATATAATCTAACAAGGTTATTCTCAATGAGGGAAGGAATTTCAGCAAAAGACGATACCCTTCCCCAAAGGTTACTCCGAGAGCCTACTAAGGAAGGACCGACAAAAGGTGTTGTGGTTGACCTTGATACAATGTTAAAAGAGTATTATCTAATCAGGCATTGGGATAGGGAAGGGAGACCCGCCAAGGAAAAACTTATCGAGCTCGGACTCGATAAATACAAGGTATAGAAATTGAAAGTGAAAATTAAGGCCAAATTTTTTGCTATGCCCAGAGATTATCAGGGCGATAGAGAGATAGAGATGGAAGTCAGTGAGAACTTCGAAGAAGCTCTGGAAGAGATAGATTCGAGGACTAAGATAGGGATAAAAGAGAAGCTGGACAAAAGATTTGTAATCCTTATTAATGGAAGAAATTACAGAAAGGTTTTGGAAGATAAGGGTAAATTGGAAGAAGGAGATAATTTAGCATTTGTTCCATTTTTAGGAGGAGGATAAAAGATGGGAAAAGAAATATTTAGACCAGAAGGCGTTTATGCAGCGATGCTGACACCGTTTGATGAGAAAGGGAAAGTCAATGGAACTGTCCTGAGGAAGATAGTAGATTTTCTGATAGATAAAGGTATAGACGGGCTATATCCAGTAAGCAGTGTGGGCGAGTTTGTACATCTTACTCCTAAGGAGAATATGGAGATAATGGATATATGTGTTGACCAGGCAAAAGGGAGGGTCCCTGTTGTTTCTGGAGTGAGCGCTTCCTGCGCTGAAAAGGCGGTGATTTTAGCCAAGCATGCGGAAAAGATAGGCTGTAAGGGGGTAGTTGCTTGCGCGCCTTACTATTTCACTGTCTCCCAGGAAATTGTAGAAAAGCATTTCGAGATTATCGCTGATTCTATTAATATTCCCCTTGTGCTGTATAATATTCCTTTTGCAGCTAACAAAATAACCTATGATGTAGTGAAAAGACTGAGCAGGCGAGAAAATGTGGTCGCCTTAAAAGATAGTAGCGGGAGTATGGTTGATATCGTACATTTTATGGATAAAATAAGGATAATCGGTGAAGACCTAACCCTTCTATTAGGAAGAGAGGACATATTCTTTCCCGGGCTTATGATGGGTGCAACGGGATGTATGGTAGCTGCAGGATGTATTGTGCCGGAAATTTTGAAACGGCTACATAAGTGTTTTAAGAAAGGGAACTACGATGAGGCGAGAGAACTTCAATTCTCAATACTGATTCTTTTGAGGGCGATGTGGTCTCTTACTATGCCCATAGGTTTTAAAGCGACTATGGAACTCAGAGGGTTTCCTATGGGTCCCTTCAAACAGCCACTGTCCGATGCCGAGCAGTATACCTATCAGATTACAAAAAGCAGAATTGAGAGAATAATGACGCCGCTTTTGGAAAAAATCGAGAAGATGGAAAAGGAAGAGAAGGCGGTCGCTTGAAAATGGGAGAATCGGAATTCAAGGGAATTGTAGAAGCTATTATTGTTGGAGACATTGAAAAAACGAAATCTTTAACGCAGGAAATCCTCAACAAGGGTATTTCTCCGCACGATGTGATTGAAAATGGTTTGATGGAAGGTATGAATTTAGTGGGGGATAAGTTCGAGAACAGGGAGTATTTCTTGCCCGACCTGTTA
>DAOVHK010000134.1 GCA_030671905.1 Clostridia bacterium
TGTGGTTGGCATATTTTATCTCCTTATTGCATCTTATATTCTTTTAGGTCCTTCCATTGTTCGTCTTTTTGCTCTACATCTTCTTCCTCAGGCAACTCAGATTCTGAATCATTGGCTTGACTTTGTTCCAACTCCTCCCGCACAAAGATATATTCTAATGTCCTTAAGCCTTTTTCTGTAAGATCAATCTTTCCTGATAGGGAAATATTAATAAAGTCCTGCCTGCCTAATTTATCACACATTTTATTAACGTCGGGTAACTTAAGACCTATTCTCTTGGCTATGTCCATAGATTTAACCTCTTCGTCGTCTTCGGCCATTACAATTATTTTTAGAACTTCTGCTTCATCAGATGATAGCGCTTCCCGCTGCCTTTCTTCTTCATTCCGCATCAATCCTTCACAATTCGAAGAAAGAGCGTATATGCTTCGTGAAATTTTTTCCAGATATCCTCTTTCGGTCATTTGCTTACAAATGGATTCTGCATAATAAGGGGAGATTCTTAATTCTCTGGCTATCTGTTGATAGTCAGCGCGGCCGCCCATCTGGTAAATTACGTCAGCAATATCCCCCGCGGTACCACTGGGCCGTGCCGTAAAGGTCTTGGTTTCTCCTGTAGTCTCATTGATGCTCCCCTTTACAGTAACTACCCCTTTACCTTTACAGCCACCACAATAAAGAGGACTGCCAATTATTCGTCCCCGGCCGTTACACTGTGAGCAAATCTTAATGGGCTCTACAACTGACACCACCCCTTTTCCTCTACACACAGGACAGGTAACCTGGCTTCGAGGTTCATTCTCACCAGTCCCCTTACAGAAGGCACAGGTCACAACGGGGGGATTCAGGTGAACCTCACCTTGGCCTCTGCAGGCAGGACATTTTGAGCCCTTAGGTCTTTCTCCAGTCCCATGGCAGAAAACGCACTGATAATCCTTATCCTTCAATAGTTCCCATACACGCCTTCCAAGTCCAGATGCCTTCACAGGTTTCCAGGGAATCGTTTCATAATCAAGTCCACCTAAACGTTGATACCCGAGTCTTGCAGATTTGCCAGCCGGTCTCCATTCCTCATAGTCATTTGCCATAATAACTCCTTAATTTGGGTTGCTAAAATTTTAGCAGCCGAAATTGACACTTTTCTCTTTGCCTCAAAGCTGCATTTACCACTTTCAATATCATATCGTCATCGATATTAGCACCCTCAGAGATCACCTGGTTAAATTTAGTAAGTGCCTGCTCAAAATCTCCTTTTTTACAAAAGACACTTGCTTGTTCATACATCGTAAAAACCTTACTCTTTTGCATCTTAATTACTTTAGTATAAAGAACTTCTCAAAGTTCGGTAAATCGAGTTAGAGCAAATTCCATAAGTCTCAGACGTCTTGGCCTCTGCTGTTCGTTTCTTATAAGAACTCAGGCGAGATAATGCCTTAGACCTTTTTCTACCCCCTATCCAGGGCATATCTCACTTACCCCCTTATCTCTTTCTTTCCAGCCTGGATGATTCTTAAGCATTCCTTCCAGGCAGTTGTTCTTTGAGCTGATTCATCTTTAAAACTCTTAGTAAGTTCTGCCACCTCATCAGCCCTTTCTTTAGCTTCCTTCCGGCCATCCTGGATAAGAACTCTGTTTTCCTTAGCTATATCAGCAACATCTTCTTTTGCCTGTTTAATTGTTTCCACATTATCCTTGTGAATATCCACCTTAAGTTCTGAAACTTCGCCATACCTCTCTTTGTCTTCAGCATGAGCTTCTTTCATAAGCCCTTTAACCTCTTCTTTCCTCTCTAAATCTTCTTTCTTTGCTTCAGCCAGCAAATCTTTATTCTCGCGAGCGACCTCCTCCACAATTTTATGTGCCTCTTTAGCCAATTCTAAATTATCTCTATGAAGTTCTTCCAAGAGTTCAGCGACTTCCTGTGCTATTTCTTTGTTGTCTTTAGCCAGTTCTTTTATATGTTCAGAAATTTCAGCCGATCTCTCTTTATCTTCAGCAGCAAATTCCTTCATCAGATTGGCTATCTCTGCTGCCCGCACTTCGCCTTCTTTTTGATTTTCAGCTATAAGTTGCTTGTTTTCTTCGGCAATATCCTTTATCACCCTCTTGGCTTCTTTTCTTAATTCAGTATTTTCTCTGGCCAACTCAGAAAGTAGTTTATGAACCTCAACCACCATTTCTTTATGTTCTTTGGAAAACTCTTTTATCAGATTGGACATCTCTAACTTTCTTTCTTGGTCTTCTTTTCTAGCTTCTGCTATTAGTTGCTCATTGTCCTTAGAGAGTTCCCTTATTAATCTGTGAGACTCTTCCCTTATCTGCTTATTTTCTCTGGCGAGTTCCAGAATTAACTTCTTCACATCAGCTACTATTTCCTTAATTTCTCGGCGGTTTTCGGCCCTCATTTGCTTATTCTCAACAACAATCTCATTCATTAATTCCCTGGCTTCGGCTCTTATTTGTTCATTTTCAACTGCTTTCTCCTTTACTATTTGCTGTGCTTCTTGTTTTAATTCCATATTTTCCTTGTTAAACTCGTTCAGCATCTGCCTAACCTCGATATGTCTGGCTTGGTCTTCTGTCCTACATTCTTCAAGTACGCGGCGAGCAAATGTCTTCCTGTCGTTATGGAGTTCGTAAAACTCCCTGGATAACTCATCATAATTAAAGCTAAAACTATCCATTTTCTTCCCCCCTTTTTTCTTTTCTTTGCTGAGCATTATGATAACGCTCCAAGTACTCATCGGCCTCAGTTTGAGGTTTAGAGTGTAAGCCAGGACTATTTTCTTCTAAGCGTTTGCTCAATACCTTATAATCGAACTCAGTACCAGTGGCATGTTTTATGGACGCAGTTTCACCAGTAGAATGCTTGATGGGATCATATTTCTTCTTTGCCTTTTCTAAGTCGTCCCATTCCATAGCAGTGGAATGTCTTACTCTGGCTCCCTTACCTGTGGAGTATTTTATACCCATTTTTATTCTCCTCTATTTTCTTGCTGTTGTATCTCCTCTTCTAATTTCTCTTCCTCTTCTAATAATTCTTCATAAGTTACCTTATAATCAAACTCTTTACCGGTAGCATGCTTTAGGTGTGCTTGTTCCCCTGTAGAATGTTTTAACGCCTTTGCTCTCCTTTTTAATTCTGCAAGCTTTTGCATATCCAAGCCGGTGGCATGTTTCATTCCGGTTACTTTACCTGTAGAAAATTTCATAATTCGTCACTCCTGCCATTAATAATTTATCTCTACTTTCCGCCACTTTTGAACTTTTTTATGCCCCGTTCTCTGCTGGAGCGTAGTCTCTCTCCAGGGTCCACGATTATGCACTACTACCCAATGTTGGCCTCTGGCGCCATGGATTTTAAATTCAACTAAATATCCAGATTCAAGTCGTAACCCTTGCATTATCTCCTCTGATAGAGGTACTCCTCCTTGTTCATCAACTTCTGTCTGAGATTTTTTCATTATTACTTCTAACATAGAGATATAGGGGATATTGTCTGGCCTATGAATCACCAGGTGAGGAAAACGTGCAGTTCCCTTAATCCTTAAAACTATCATGCCGGCAGTGGAGCCGGGATAAAGTTTTGAGAATCTGGCAATCTCATCAGGAATAGTAATTCTGCCTTCTTCATCTACTTTGCTAAATCCACGCATTAAAGCCACGATGCAAATCCCTTCTTTTGCAACTCTTTTTCTCCTTTAGGAGCAATTTTGCATCTACCACCAGGAGTTATATCAATGTAATCGGCCCTTCCCAAAGACATGCAAAGAAGCCGGGCATAATCAACCTCTCTGCCCATCTTTCGACTCACAACTGCAAAGTTGGTCTCTCCGCCTTCTTCAGCAATTATCTGCAGGGCTTGTATTTCACTGCAATGTTCACTGAGGCCGCCACCGGTATTTCCCGGCAGTTCATCGGCCGTCTTCTTCCTCCAGCCAAAATCGAATTCTCTTGATTGTTCAGCACTTCGTGTCTTTTCTATAA
>DAOVHK010000004.1 GCA_030671905.1 Clostridia bacterium
CGTTCCTGGAGGAAAGGTCATTTCTGGGGAAATCTATGAAGTATTACAGGTGGTCTAAATGGGTGTATCTGGTTTCATCCGTTGGGCATTTTGCCAAATTTAGCTAACGGGTGAGTTTTGAGTAGGCTCAGGACATTGGGCGAAATTCCGGTAAAGGGGCAGTCGCCACTATTTTTATATGAGGAGAGTTGATATGTTTAAAGGTTTCTTACAGCAAACATTCTTGCACAACAGGATTTTGGACTATCTTATTTGTCTTTCTGTCTTTCTCATTGGTATTATTGTTATTCAAATCTTCAAGAGATTCTTGCTAAAGCGCCTAAGGGAATGGGCAAAGAGAACTGCTACTACCACAGATGATTTTTTGATTCGTATGATTGAAAAGGAATTGTTACCTCTATTCTATTTTGGTGCTTTTTATGTGAGCATTCAAGGCTTAACTCTGAATCCCGCCTTAGAGAAAGGTATTAATGTTTTAGGTTTAATTCTTTTGACTATCTTTGGTGTTCGTTTTTTACTGGCTATAATTGTTTATGGTCTTGAAAATTATTGGGTAAAGAAGGAGAAAGATGTAGCTAAGAAACAAGGGATCAAAGGGATACTTATGACGGTAAAGGTCATTGTCTGGGGACTTGCTATTATTGTTTTATTGGATAATTTTGGCATTAAAGTTTCTGCCTTAATTGCCGGGTTAGGCATCGGGGGTGTGGCAATTGCTCTGGCTGCCCAGTCAATTTTGGGAGACTTATTCAGTTACTTTTCCATATTCTTTGACCGTCCGTTTAAGATTGGAGATTTTATCATCGTTGGAGATCTTTTGGGAACAGTTGAACATATCGGCATTAAGACTACACGAGTTCGCAGTTTGGGTGGGGAGCAGTTAGTATTTTCTAATACTGACCTTACTAATTCGCGCGTGCGAAACTACAAGAGAATGGACAGGCGCCGTGTGGTTTTCAGACTTGGAGTTACCTATGAGACAGGTCTTCGAGAGTTAAAAGAAATACCGGTAGTAATCACGAATATCATAAAAGGAATTAACGATACGGTCTTTGACCGTGCACACTTCTTTTCTTATGGAGATTTTAGTCTTGTTTTTGAGATAGTTTATTATGTTATAGGTAGTGACTACAATAAGTATATGGACATTCAGCAGGAAATAAATCTCAAGATAAAAGAAGAGTTTGAGAAACACGGAATTGAATTTGCTTACCCAACGCAGACATTATATCTAAATAAAACATAAATAAAAAAGGGGATAGGTTACTTTTTTGTCTGGAAATAATATAGAAAACTGTAGAATTCATCTGGTAAAAGTATTATAATCGTTTGCAAAAGGCAATTAGATGTTTAAGAGGCAAGTAAGAATTTTCGATGTAATGAATATTTTCAGTCCAAATTAGGAAACAATAGTGCCCTCGTAGCTCAATTGGATAGAGCAACGGCCTTCTAAGCCGTCGGTTGTCCGTTCGAGTCGGACCGAGGGTGCCATGATGGTGGGTGTAGCTCAATGGTAGAGCACATGGTTGTGGTCCATGTGGTTGCGGGTTCAATTCCCGTCATCCACCCCATTTTTTAAAAAAGGGATAGTTTTCCGAACAAATTGGTAAACGGTAGGTATAATAGAAATGGATTTAGAAGAGCGGATTAGACAAATTAATAATCCACAAGAATTTGTAAAAATTTGTAATACTATATTTACTGAAATGTATAGAGATGATTTCCAGGTTATAGAAGGCACTAGATCTGATCAAGGGAACGATGGCTATATAACATCAGAAAAACGTATTTTAGCAATATATTGTCCTGTAAAACCGGAAAACAGAACCGACCGTGATTATCGACGAAAGATAAACAGTGATTTAGAAAAAGCTGAACAGCTGAAGGAATCTGGAAAACTTGAAATTAAAAAGTGGACATTTATTACGCCAGGAAAACTCAGTAACAATGTCATTCTACATTTGAAAAATAAAGCTAAAGAGTTTAATTTTGAGGGAAATCATTTAGAAGCTACCTTTTTGGCAAACGAATTATATAGAAATAGACATTTACTAGAAAAATTCCCAAGTTTGCATATTCCAACAATAGAATCAAAATTAGATGAAATACTAAAAGAATTAAAAAAGAATCATAAGGAAGAAATTACTGTTCCGGTTAATAAAAAAATATACGAAAAGAAAGTTAGCAAATATGAACGAAGTGAGGATTTAAAAAAAGTATTTGAGATTTTAGGAAAAGAACAAACGGAAACAAGTAAAACAGAATTAAAGTCTATATTTTATAAGACCACAGATAAAATTGCACAAGTAAACGCAATTCTTGGCCTATTAAATTGGTATGATCCATTAGAAAACAGAAACTCAGACATGATTGAATGGTGTAATGAAGGAATAAGACTTTCTGATATGTTAGAAAATAAGACGTTGCGTGCAATATTTTTGGCAAGTAAGGGTGTTTATCTTTCAGGAATGTGGTCAAAAGAAGACATGGAGACAGCATCTATTATTAGAGCAGGTAATATGATAGGCCTTCAAGTAATTTCTGAAGAGCAAAGACAGGAGAAAATAAAAGAATTACATCAACTCGAAGAACAATTTACTAATGCCTTTAAAGAAGCTATGGAAATAGCAATTGAACTTAAAAACGCTAACGTATTAGCACAAGTATGTCTTAATATCGGACAGGCAGCGGGAGAAAGATTCATTCATCTGAACGCTCTAGGAGTTAAAAATCAAGCAGATCGCGAAAAAGTATTATCTAAGAGAATGCTACTTCATGCTAAAGAACTTTATTCAGCTATAGGTTATGAACTAGGAGTTGGTTATGCGCTCCATAATTTAGCAAATCAGCTCTGTGCTTTTAGAGAGAAGGAAGAAGCGCTGAAATTGAATAAGATTGTAATTGAAATAGCAAAGAAATATAACGATGTATCCTTATTGCAAACAGCAAATTGGCTAAAAGAAACTTTAACAACAGGCAAGATTCCCGATTATGTGCATGGTGAGAAGAGAGAAAGAAAGAAGTAGTTTTTAGATGACTTTCTCAGTCTAAGAGCTTAAGTAAAAATCGAAAGGGCTGCTCTTTTAAAAAAATAAAGTAAATTTTCACCTGATACATAAAGACGAGCCCCGTTCCAAATATTTGAACGTTTAAATTTTTATTTGGGTACCCAAAATTTTAGGGACAGTTTGGGCAACAGACAGGATAAACGACCCATTTTTTTAAATGTACCCCTTGATATATTTTGTTTCCTAGTTTTAAAAATTCCCCTTGACATATTAGGAGAAATATTGTATATTTTAATACAGAGAATTGTATAAAAATATACAATTAATTGTATGAATTATCGGATAGATAAACAGGGTTTATTGGACAGAATTAGCATTTGGGATAGTTTTCTTAAAAGAAAAGTTCATTTGATTGCCTGTGGAGGAACTGCGTTGACACTTTTGGGAGTGAAAGCATCCACTAAGGATATTGATTTAATTGTGCCGGATTTAACTGAGTATAAGTATCTTATAAACAATTTAAAACAACTCGGCTATAAATCTGCAAGTGGTTGGGGTTGGACAAGAGGAGATGGTTTTATTTTTGATTTATTTAGAGGCAAGATAGTGCATACTACGGAATTATTAGATTCGCCGTTAAATAAAGGAAATCACATTTTAATAAAAGAATTTAGCCATATTTATTTAGGGGTGCTTAATTATTACGACCTTATTATGGCCAAGTTGTTTAGAGCGACTACGGTAGATATAGAGGATTGCCTTTCCCTAGTGAAAGATAAAAGACAAGAAATAGATCTGAATTTGCTAGAGAAGCGTTTTAGAGAGACAGCTTCTTTTGATGTTTCAGAAGATAAGGTAAATAATAATTTGGAATATTTCTTAAAAATTATTAAAAAAGAAGGTTTAAGCGATGGCTAATAAGAACCTATTTAAAAGATTAAGTAGATTAGGGTTTCCATTATTTGAAACTGAAGAGGAGCAGGATGTGAATGCAACCTTGGCGGATGTGGTTAAAAGTAAAGATCTTCGTCTTTGGGAGGGTTTTCCTGTTGTATTAGGTAACAGTGCGGAAAGAGGAATGTTCAATTATTATATGGTCAAAGGGTATCTAAAGAAACCGGTTGATAAGGCCTATTTGGTTTCATTAATGGTTATGTCACTTGCTCTTTATAAAGTCTTAAGTCTAAAATTCTCCTGGGTGGATAAATTTTATAAATCTCTACCGGCTGATAGAAAAAAAGAATTCAATAGTTTTCTAGAAAAACTTAAAAAAGATGAAGATTTAGTAGTTGAATCTTATGTTATGTCTAGCCAGAGACTTAAATCTACCTTTAATAATTATTTTAGTCAAGTGCAATCAAAACTTAGTGACTTGCTTTCTATAAAAGAAGAGTTTAGTCTTGAATATTCATTGTCTCAAGTTTTCTCGCCTAAGCAAAAAGAGTTATTTTTGAAAAAGCTTAAAGGAGAAAAATTAACAAAGACTGAAAAAGAATATTTTTCTAGAGTAGTGAAAAAGAAGGTTTTAGCTTTAGCTAATCCGGAATTACATCGCTTATCCCAGAAATTATTGGAATAAATAAAAAGGGGTCAGAGTCATTTTTATTTAGACATGAGACTTCCCAAAAATAATTATGAGCTTAATAAAATTTTTAGAAACTTAGAAACTCCTAATGTGCCTCAATTTAAAGGCGAATACTTTGTTGATATGTTAACTGGTCTCCCCAGTCTTAGAAAATTTTTACATCGCAAAGTTTTTTATCATGAAAATAATAGAGTGTTAGGATACAATGTGCTCCTTAAGAACATGATATGGGGACGGTTTTTCCTTGAAGAAGGGATTTGCAAAGAGATGGACTCAATAAAGGTGGTAGTAATAAATTATAATAGGCCAGAAAATTCATTTATTTCTAATAGAATCATAGACTATGTAAAATGTATAAAAGAAAATACTCTATACCTTGGACGGTTTAATTACTTATTAAGGGGAAAGTTTTTCTTTTTCGGATACTTTTCTTTACTAAAAGTAAAGTAAACCTTTAGGGCGGGGCTTTGCAAAAAGCAAGAAGTTGGGCGAAAGACTAAATATTAAAGAGAAGAAATGATGAAAATTATTCGCTATTTAGTGCTAACATCTTTGGTTATAGCTATATCTGGATGTTCATGTTTGCAAGAAAACAAAGATGTCTTATTTCAAGTGTCGACCATGAATGCTATTTTAGAAAGGGATTATGATGGAGAAATAACTTATAAAGAGTTGAGGCAGCATGGTGACTTTGGGATAGGTACTTTTAACAGCCTTGACGGAGAATTGTTTGCATTGGAGGGTAAATTCTATCGAATAAAAGCAGATGGGATGGCCTATCCTGTTGATGATTCGATGAAGACACCATTTGCCGTAGTAACTTTCTTCGAACCTGATAAATCAGTATTGTTAGATGGGGCTTCTGACTATAAGCAATTGCAACAATATTTAGACAATCTATTGCCTACAAAAGACATTTTCTATGCTATTAAAATAGAAGGGACTTTCAAGTATATCAAGGCAAGAAATATCCCCAGGCAAAATAAACCATATCCTCAGTTTAGTGAAGTGGTCAAAAGTCAGTTAATATTTGAATTTCATGATGTAGAAGGGACTATAGTAGGATTTCGCAGTCCGGCTTATGTGGAAGGAATGAGTGTTCCAGGGTATCACTTTCATTTTATCACTAAAGATAGAAAGACAGGAGGACATTTACTCGAGGGCCAGATGCAAGATGTAAAAATTGAAATTGACTATACTCCCGAGTTTCATGTAGCATTGTCAGAAAGTGGCTAGTTTATTAAGTTAGATTTAACAAATTATGTTATATCTTATTTTTACTATAGATGGAGATTGGAAAGAATATTTTGATGTTAATTTATCTGAGGAGAAAAGACTCCCCAATGTGGGAGTTATGCAAGATTTAATTAAGCAGGAGATAAAAGTAGCAACAGGTAATCTTGAGGGACGGTTTATTCATTTTATCCATACTTCACCAAGAGCGCGTAATTTCTTTCTTAATGAACCTTTTATGAAGTTTTGGAAACAAATTATGGAAAATGGCGGCGATATCGGTATTCATCCTCATGAGGATGATCCACACAAAGCATATTATTTTCAGGATAGTTCGAGAATGAAGAAGGTGATTTCCGGGCAAGTTGGTGCATTGCGAAAGCAGGGATTGAGTGTTTGTGCTTATCGGGGAGGTTACCTTGCCTTCTCCAGCAACTTAATCCCTATTTTGGAAGAGAATGGTTTGTGTTTCGATTTTTCCTGTGAGCCTGGAAGATATTTAGTTGATAGCGACAAGTTGGTATCTGATTGGAGGGAAGCTCCGACATCGCTTTATCGAATGAGTTACCACGACCATCGGAAAGCAGGGGATTCTCAGGTTTACGAGATTCCTGTGGGAACGTCGAAAGGACACTATCTTTATTTTGAAAAATCCACACCCGAAATTATAGAGGAGACTGCTTTGGATTTGAGAGAAGAGTCTACGAAAGACTCCCATGATATCATAGTTTCTGTCTTAACCCACACCTATGAATACACATCTTTAGATGAGATTAAGAATATAGAAGAAAAAATTTCTTTATTGAAAAAGTATGGGCGTTTTATTAATCTGAAAGAATTACGGAATATTATTGAAGATTTACCTAAAAAAAGTTAAAATATATAGTAAAGAAACCTTCAAATCGTTACAGAGTTTTTTAGAAACCTGGGTGTAAGAAAGGAGTAATTATGGAAAAATGGCAACAGATTCTCTCAGACAGTATCATGGATAGTGCTAATCTTAGCAAATTTATGAAGATAGACAAGAAGAAAATTGATAAAGTGATTGAAAAATATCCTATGAAAATAAATCATTATTATTTAAGTCTAATCAAGAAGAAAAACGGTCCTATATGGAAACAGTGTATTCCTGATGCGTTGGAAATTGAATTGCGGGCGGGTGAAAAAGACCCCCTTTTAGAAGAAAAACATTCGCCTATTGAAAGTTTAATCCACAGATATGAAGATCGGGTTTTGTTACTGGTAACTAATTTGTGCACAGGGTACTGTCGTTTCTGTACAAGAAAAAGAAAAGTAGGAATAAAAGAAAAAGTTTTAGAAGGGAAAGGTGCCCAAAAAGCTTTTCGTTACATAAAAAGACATAAAAAGGTGAGAGATGTTATTATTTCTGGTGGAGACCCTCTCTTTTTAGATGATGAGAAAATAGAATACTATCTTAAAAATCTTAGGAGAATAAAACATGTCCAGGTTATTAGAATAGATAGCCGCACCCCTTGCCTATTGCCTCAACGGATTACACCTAAATTATGTCAAATGTTAAAGAAATACACTCCTATATATTTTAATACGCATTTTAACCATTCTCAGGAAATAACAAAAGAAAGCATAAAAGCATGTAATATGCTTGCTGATGCTGGGATTGTCTTGGGGAACCAGGCGGTTTTATTGGCGGGAGTTAACGATGATCCGCATACTTTAAAGAAACTTTTTGAAGGATTACTAATGATGCGAGTTAAACCTTACTACCTTTACATCCCTGATGCGGTAAAAGGCACATACCATTTCCGGGTTAGTGTAGAAAGAGCCCTGGAGATTATGAAAAATTTGATAGGATATACTTCTGGAATGGCTGTACCTCATCTTATATTAGACCTTGAACATGGTGGCGGAAAGTCTCCTCTGCTTCCTAACTACATTATTGAACATAAAGACAGACGTTACAAATTAAAGAGTTTTGAGAATAAAACATTCCATTATGATGATGTAAAGTGAAGACCAAAAAATGACTCTGACCCCTTTTTTGAATATAGGTATAGTACGTGAAAATAGGCCTAACGAAAAAAGGGTAATCTTAAGGCCGACAGAATTAAAAGAGATTGCTCTAAAACACACTATTTATGTTGAAAAAGGTGCTGGTGAAGGAATAGGGATAAAAGACAGCGACTATGAACAGATAGGCGCTAAGATTGTGGAAACGAAGCAAGTTTATTCCTCTGCTTTAGTTGTGCGGCTTAAAGAGCCTAAAGAAGACGAATTATCTATGATGAAACCAGGTTCTATCATAATGTCTATGATGCATCTTCCGGGGAATCCACATTTGCGTTCTTTGTTAAAAAAATACAGAATAATTGCCATTGCTATGGAAGAGATTAAAGATGCTTTTGGCCATCGTATGATAGAGGCAGTACATCAGGCAGGTTATTTGGGTATGGGAAAAGGTTTCCAGTTATGGGATGGAGATGCCTCAAAGTGTGTGGTTAAAGTTATGGGATATGGCAATGTTGCCTGGGGAGCAATCCAGTGTGCTGCCAGAAAATTTGCGCAAGTTGTGGTATTAAACAAAAAAGATTTTAAGGATATGCAGAAGCACATCCCGGGAACAGATATTTTGGTAAATGGTATCAACTGGCCTATGGAAAAGAGAGGGAAAGAGTTTATAATTACTCGTGATATGTTGAAACTTTTTAAGAAAGGAGCGGTGCTACTCGATTTAATTTCCAATCCACTAGGCCAGTCCCCGATAGAAACTATGCATCCTACTACTCTGGATAACATTTCTTATGTAGTCGATGGTGTTATTCATACTTCCTGTTGGGCTTGGCCAGGACTTGACCCTGTAAATATCTCCCAGAGATATAGTATACAAGTGGCTCCTATACTTAAGGAAATAGCAGATAAAGAACTCAATAACCTTCCAGAATATATTAGCCAAGCAGTGCATAAAGAGTTTTAATAATTGGAGGAAAAAGTATTTAAAGGGGAATATAATATGAGAATTTCAGATTACTTAAAAGAGGATATGATTTGCCTCAACCTGAAAGCAACAGGAAAGGAAGAAGCAATCAGAGAGTTGGGGAGTTTCATTGGTAAGGCTAAAGAGATAACCAACTATGAAATGTTCCACAAGGATGTTCTGGAGCGAGAGAAACTCACTTCAACTGGGATAGGGGAAGGAGTGGCTATTCCTCATGCCAGAACTGATGCTGTAACCGGGTTTGTAATCGCCTTCGGCAAGTCTGAAAAGGGTGTTGAGTTTGATTCTCTGGATGGGAAGAAGGCGAGACTGTTGTTTTTGATGGGAACCCCGAAGACGGCTGGACTTAATGAATACCTGGTGTTACTTGCCCATTTGACCAGATTATTAAAGCAACAATCTTTCCGGGAATCGCTTCTTAAAGCCGAAAGCCCTGCAGAGATAATCGATATTTTTAAGAATTTCGAGAAATAGAAAAGAGGATATTGCCTTCAATGGACATACTATTTTTGATTGGCATAGTTTTAGTTCTGGGACTTATTGGGGGTAAGATTTTTAATAAGTTAAAATTTCCCGCGGTAGTGGGATATCTTGTTATCGGTATTTTTCTGGGTCCTTCTGTCTTTGGCCTGTTTAAACTCGATTTATTAGACCGAATGGGTATAATTACTGATTTTGCCCTGGGGATAATTGCTTTTATTATTGGTAATGAATTGAGATGGGGGATATTGAAGAAATTTGGCGGGAAAATTATCACTATTCTGTTTGTACAAGCTATAGCCACATTTGTTTTAATAGCTTTTGGAGTTTGGTTTTTGACCCATAATTTTGCTCTCAGTCTAATTCTCGGCTCTCTTGGTGTGGCTACTGCTCCTGCAGGCACTGTGGTGGTGCTTCAGGAATTTAAAGCGAAGGGACCTTTAACTACTTCGCTTTTAGCTATAGTCGGGCTTGATGACGGTTTAGCACTTATAATTTATGGTTTTGCCAGCGCTTTAGCTATGTGCACAGTCGGCGGGAGTAAGGGAATTAATCTCCAGAGTGTTTTGGAGTGGCCCTTACTACGAATCTTAGGTGCTGTATTTCTGGGAATTCTATTGGGGGTGGCGTTGGCTAATGTTGTAAGAAAAAGGCATGATAAAAATGAGATTTTGACGTGGTCTCTGGGGGCTATCTTAATCTGTGCTGGTTTGGCTAAAGTCTTCCATTTTTCGCTAATTCTGTCTACTATGGTTCTGGGAATAACTGTGGCAAATACATTTTCGCTTTCTGGGAGGAGGACTTTTGAGGCTATCCAGTCGATAACTAATCCTATTTATGTTGCTTTTTTTGTTTTAGCTGGTGCTCATCTCCAAATTGGTCTACTTCCTAAGATGGGGTTTTTGGGTGTTATTTATATTTTAGCGAGAGGTTTTGGTAAAATCGGAGGAGCTTCTTTGGGAGCTTATATCTCAAAAGCCGAAATGAATATACGAAAATATTTAGGCTTTGGTCTACTTTCACAAGCAGGAGTAGCTATTGGTCTGGCTATGGTTGTCCAGAGAGAATTCGGGCTTTATGGAGAATTGGCAACTGTAACTATTACTATTATTGCAGCAACTACAATTATTCATGAAATTTTGGGCCCTCTAGGGGTGAAGTATGCGATTTCTAAAGCAGGGGAAATTGGACAGGGCTAACAGAAGGAGAGATTGTCATGGAACTTTTGGTAATTGTACTTAACAAGGTTGACCTTTTGAACGATCTTCTTTCTATTCTCGTGGAAGCAGGAATAACCAGAGCTACTGTTCTCGATAGCGAAGGTATGGGGCATCATCTTGCTTATGAAGTACCCATATTTGCTGGTTTGAGGAAAATGTTAGGGGAGGCAGGGGCACACAATAAGACTATCCTTGCCTTGATTGAAGATGAGAAATTGGTTTCTGAACTCAAAAGGTTACTTGAGGAAGTAAAAATCGATTTCACTCAATCAGGGACCGGAATTATGTTTACCGTGCCAGTGGAAAATGTCATCAAACCCGAAGATTGAGTTCTGGACAGAGTTCTGGGGACACAATTATCTAAAATAGAGTTGACCCCATTTTTTTAGACCCCATTTTTTTAAAGAGGAATTCTTAAATGGACGAGGAGAAAGAATCCAAAGCAGGACCTATAGTGGAAAAATGTATTAAAGAGTTAAGTCTGGCTGTCAAGACGATGGGTATCTACCCTTCTGCCCATCCTGCTATTAAGGCTTCTGTGGAGCGTCTCTATGCTACTATGGAGAGTCTTTTTGAAGCATCTCCTGAACTTAAGTTAGAGATAGCTCAAAAGAATCTTTTGGTAGATGGTCAGTTTCTGGATAAGACTAATGAAATATTTAGAGATTTCGCTCTCCAATTTCATAGGCGGGGAGTAGCCTCCATTACCTTTAAGAAGGATTTGAATGCGGAAGAGCTCAGGATGTTTTTGGAAGTTGCTTCTACAGAACCGAAGATGCTTCAAAAAAGCGGAGGATTTTTAAGACTCTGTCAAGAGAAAAAAATTTCTCATATTGATATTGTAGAAATTGACTATCAGAAGGTTTTCGGTGTTGAAGAAGGGATAGGTGAAGAGGCAGAAGAGAGGAAGGTTAGAAGTGATGAGGAGATATGGGTTGACTTGATAAGGAGTCTCGAGTTGTATAGTGGGTTGAAGTTGGGTGAAGTGGAACACAATTTTCTCTTGCACCTGGAAGAGGAGCCGGTCAAGATGGCTGCTTACTTGGAGCGGGTGGCTTCGAAAGGTTCTCTGGGTATGAGCGATATGGGAGGGGTTGCTGTTAAGAAAACTATTAATAGTATAGGAAGCTATATTTTTAAGAACCTTCCTCAGGAGAAGGAAGTTCATAGAAAAAAATTGGCTGAGGTTGTATCCCGTCTCGATCCGAAATTGAGAATACAGCTAATCGATGCAGAAATTGATATTGAACCCGGTCAAATAGATGTTGTAACAGAGATAATTCCTGATTTATCGAATTCTGTGATAGTGGAGATGATGACCCTGGCTGTTAGTGGTGAGGGCAGGGTCACGGAGCGTTTAGTGAAGCTTTTCCACAAGATTGTACCCGAGGAGGAAAGGAAAAGAGAAATAATTCCACTTTTTGGGAATAGTTTGGCTGATATGTCTGGGAAGGAAGACCCCCGGTATATGCGCCAGCTGATTGAAAATCTGTTTCTTTCCAAGCCTACTAAGGATTTCATTTCGGAGATGTATAGAAAGGCGCTTAAAGAATTGAATGAACAGATTTCCTCTATTAGTGGGATGAAGGAATATACGGATTCTCTTAATGAGAGGAAGATAGAAGAACAGGCGTCCACTGTGCTTATGGACTTAATTGGGTTGGAGACTGAATCTAGTGACTATGTGGAGATTGCTAAAAATTTGGGTAAGGTGGGTATGGATTTTTTGCTTACCGGGAGATATGAGAAAGCAAAGGAAATTATTGAAGTCTTAATTGAGGAAGCTGGCCCGGAAAAGGGAAGGACCGATGGAGAGCGTAACGCTTGTAAAGAGGCTTTAGAAAAACTGAGAGATATTGGAGTTGTGAATGACCTGGTTACAGCGCTTCGCGATTGGGGCAGGGAGAAATACGAGACAATCCAGTTCATTCTCCTTCACATGGGTGAAATTGCTGTGGTGCCTCTACTGGAGGCACTTGGTAGAGAAACTGATAGCTCACTTAGAAAGAAGATTATTTCTGTTATAGTGGGTTTAGGGGAAGAGGCGGTTCCCGAAATTGTCAGGAGGTTTTCAGATAAGAACTGGTATGTGGTGAGAAATATGGTGAGGATTCTCAGGGAGATAGGGACGGAAAAGGCGGTGCGTTATTTGAATATGCCCCTTAAACATAAGGACCCTCGCGTTCGGAAAGAGGTTGTTTATGCTCTGAGTACCATAGGAGGGGGGGAAGCATTAAGGTTAATTTCTCTTATGACCGATGACCCGGACGGAGAAGTCAGGCGAGGTGCTATCAAGTATATGGGCGTTATGAGGAATAAAGAAGCTGTTCCTCTCTTAATGAAGTTGATTGCTCAGAGAAATCCCTTTGGACATAAAAATTACCTGATTATTTCTGGGATTGAGGCGCTGGGAGAGATAGGTGCTGGAGAGGCGGTTCCCGGGTTGGTTCGACTGCTTCGAAAATCGACTATTTTTGCCAGAAGTAGAAATGATGAGGTGAGAATAACAACTGCCACTGCCCTGGAGAAGATAGGAAATGATGAGGCTATGGAGGCTCTGGCACAGGGAACCAAATATAGGAGAAAGATTGTCAGGCAAATGTGTGAGAGGTTAATTCGAAAGCATAAGGAGAGTAAGAAGCAAGGTTGACGGAGAGGGCGTATGGAAGAGCAATTAATAGAAGATTTCATAACTTATCTTACTAATGCTACCAGAAATAAAGTCATCTATCCTTCGGGACATCCGATAATAATGCGTTCTTTAATGAGGACTTTCGAGATTTTAGAGACTTTGATGGAAGAGAAAGAAGAGATAAATATAGCGGTTGTGGGAGATGAATTGATATTTGAAGGGATGCATCTCCACGAGATTAGTACAGCTCTTTATGGTTTTACCAGGGATTTACGGCAAAGAGGAATAGAGAAGATTACGTTTCTCAAGGGATTGAAAAATGAGGAGTTCTTAGGGCTTATCGATGTTCTGACTATGGCACAGGAAAAGCTCAAAAATAGTGGTGGTCCAATTAAAGCGTTAGCCTCTAAGGGGATTAAGAATATAACTTTGGGAAAGATTGGAGCTCTTAAAGAAACTCAACCAGAACTGGGACATGGTGAAGAATTTAAAACTAAGGCTAAGGAATTTTACAAGGATGCCGTTGACGCAATAAAAAGGATAGTTGAGGATATTGGATTCAAAAAGAGAGTAAATATAGAGAAGGCTCGGTCTGCCATAAATAGTATGGTGGCCAGTATTCAGAGGAATAGAACGCCCTTGGTAACTCTGGCTTCTCTTAAAGCTCACGATGAATATACTTTTAGCCACGCAGTAAATGTTGCTGTCCTCACTCTTGTGCAGGGTGAAGCATTGGGTCTGGACAGGCAGACGTTAAATGACCTGGGAATAGCTGCTCTACTGCATGATATGGGGAAACTCAAGGTCCCAGAGGAGATTCTTAAGAAACCGGGCAAGTTGACTTCTGAGGAGTTTGAATTGATAAAGTTGCATCCTGCCGATGGGGCAAAAATATTGATGAACACCCCAGGCATAAGCAAACTGGCATATGTGGTTACATTCGAGCATCACATAAAATACGATCTTAGCGGGTATCCTGTTGTATCTCGAGAAAAAGGAGGGTTGAATTTAGGTAGTATGCTGGTTCGTATAGCCGATACATATGATGCTATGAGGAGCAACCGCTACTATGCCAAAGAGATTCCACCTGAAAAGACTATAAAAGAGATGGAAGAATCCTCAGGAAAAGAATTTGAACCTGTCCTTTTAAGGAGGTTTATTAGACTGATTGGCGTCTATCCTCCAGGCACTTTTGTTAGACTGGACACAAATGAGATTGGTTTTGTCTTCCAGACAAATCCATCTGACCCTTATCGCCCCCGGGCGAAAATAGTTATTGATAGTAATGGTTCTAAAATAGAAACTCCGCAGGAAATAGACCTCGAAGAGAAAGTTCCTGAGACAGGCAATTTCAGGCGTTCGATTAAAGAGTCGGTAGACCCTGAACAGCTTGGACTTGTCCCTGACGAATATCTATAATTCTAAGAGACGTTAAAGAAAAAGGGGTCAGAGTCATTTTTCATGAACGAAAAAATCACTCTGATCCCATTTTTTAAAGGGCTACACTACTCACGACTTTTTAGAGAAGAGCCATAATGATGTATTCATTAGAAGAAAGATTCAGAAAAAGTAAAATAGTAAGCTGGACAGGAATTTGGGTAAATTTCTTCTTAGCTATATTTAAGATATTTGCCGGAATTTGGGGAAGAAGCCAGGCGATGCTTTCCGATGGTTTCCATTCTCTTTCCGATATCTTTGCTGGCATATTAACTTTAACCAGTGTAAAAATTTCTCAAAAGCCTGTTGATCAAGACCACCCCTATGGACACGGGAAAGCCGAATCAATAGCAGCACTTTGCATCGGTTTTATATTGTTGGGAATGTCCATAGTGCTCTCTTATCGTGCACTAAATGCTATTTTTTTAAAGATTAGGATTGTACCGGGGCTTTTGCCTCTATGGGCTGCTTTAATTTCCATTCTGGTCAAAGAATTATTATTCAGGTATACTTATTATATAGGCAAAAAATTCGACAATTTAGCCATTTTGGCTAGTGCCTCTGATCACCGTGCTGATGCGCTTACTTCCGTGGCAGCTCTAATAGGAATAGCAGGCGCCAGACTTGGTTACACTTTCCTTGATCCTCTGGCTGGCTTCGTTGTTGCCCTGTTCATTTTTAAGATAGGAATAGACATTCTTCGTCCCTCTTTGAGAGAACTGATGGACACTTCCCTTCCAGAAGATTTTATTGATGAAATTAGAAAACTCACACTGAGTATAGAGGGAGTAAAAAGAATTGATGATGTCAAAACACGTCGCCTGGGTTGGAGAAATTCAATCGATCTGAGTGTTCAAATCGACGCCGACCTATCTATAGAAGAAGGACATGGGATTTCCAATAAAATTGAGGAATTGCTACTCCAGAAGTTGAAAAATATTGGTAACATAATGATTCATATAAATCCTGGAATTGAAGGTAAAGAAGAAAAGAATAGAAAGATAGAAATTATTACCAGGATTTTACAAAGGCATTACCAAAAATTTGTAAATTTTCATGACTTATCTATAGTGAGAAAAGGCAATGAAGAACAGGTTTATCTCCATCTTGTCCTGGCGAGGAAAATTAGCGTTGAGCAGGCTCATCGGGTATGCGACCACCTGGAAAGAGATATAAAAAGAGAACTCCCTAATTTTAAAGTGCTGATTCACGTAGAGCCCGCATAAGGAAAAGGTAAAATGGCAAAGATTAATAAATTACGCGAAACCTGGAAAACCAGAACGGGGATTATTCTTGCAGTTGCCGGGTCAGCAGTCGGGCTAGGAAATTTTTTACGTTTTCCCGTCCAGGCAGCACAGAACGGCGGTGGCGCATTTATGATACCATACTTTATCTCTTTTCTCCTCCTGGGGATTCCTTTAATATGGATAGAGTGGACTGCTGGCAGATTCGGCGGAAGATTCGGCCATGGTACAGCCCCGGGTATTTTCCATTCGATGTGGCAGAAGAACCGTTTCATTAAATATTTTGGTGTAATTGGCATTTTTGGTCCTGTTCTCATTTTCATGTATTATACCTATGTTGAGTCGTGGTTATTGGGCTATGCGTTTTTTTCTATCACCGGGCGATACGCGCAGGCTACATCACAGCCAGCAATGCAATCGTTTCTACAAGGTTACCAGGGGTTGCAGGCGAATGAGTATTTCCATGGTATTGGCTGGGCATACCTATTTTTCATAATCACATTTTCATTAAATGTGTTTGTAATTTACTATGGCATTCGTAGAGGGATAGAAAAATTATGTAACTGGGCAATGCCCATACTCCTAATTTGTGGAATTATCCTCGCTGTTCGTGTATTAAGTTTAGGAATACCTAATTTATTAAGACCTGATTGGAACTTAGTTAATGGACTGGGATTTCTGTGGAATCCAAATTTTGCCGCTTTAAAGAGCGCCAAGGTTTGGCTTGCTGCTGCTGGTCAGATATTTTTCACTCTCAGTGTGGGAATCGGCGTAATTCTTACTTATGCGAGTTATTTAACTAAAAAGGATGATGTTGCTCTTTCCGGATTAACCGCAGCGGCAACAAATGAATTTGCTGAAGTCATTTTGGGTGCAAGCATCATTATTCCGGCAGCCTTTGTATTTTTTGGTCCTCGGGAGATTGTAAATATTGCTCAAAGTGGAGCCTTCAATTTAGGCTTCGTTACTATGCCCCTGATTTTTCAGAGGATTCCCCTGGGTGCAATCTTTGCTTTTCTGTGGTTTACACTTCTCTTTTTGGCCGGTGTCACCTCCAGCGTTTCTTTAGCCCAGCCGACGATAAGCTTTTTGGAAGACGAGTTCGATATAACCAGGAAGAAATCAGCAACTATATTTGGAGTAGTTACATTTATCCTCTGCCAGCCAGCTATTTTTTTCCTGGGAAAAGGAGTGTT
Source organism: Clostridia bacterium (assembly GCA_030671905.1). Classification (GTDB taxonomy): domain Bacteria; phylum UBA6262; class WVXT01; order WVXT01; family WVXT01; genus WVXT01. Next base: position 17,010 of record DAOVHK010000004.1, read on the forward strand.
GAACGAACTCGATTTTTGGGGAGGGACATTTTGCCTGGTGCTATTTGCTACTGTTGAGACGATAGTGTTTGCCTGGGTTTTTGGCATCGACCGCGCCTGGAAAGAAATTCATCACGGAGCAGATATTATGATTCCCAAGTTTTATAAGTTTATCATTAAGTATATTACTCCCCTATTTTTGCTTTTTATCCTCGGATTCTGGATAGTTAAGGAAGGATTGCCCATGATAGCAATGAAGAATGTTACTTCAGAGCAGTATCCATACGTTTTGTTCATAAGAGGTTTGATGCTAATAATATTTATAGTATTAGCAATATCTGTAGCATATGCATGGAAGAGAAGAAAAATATTAATTAGGAAAGAAAAATGACAGGTTCGGGTTGGTTTTTTCTAATCTTTTCTTGGTCAGTCATAATTCTTCTTTTGATATTCTGTTTCTATCGTATTTTAAGAAAGAAATAGATTCTTAAAGATAATTCAAAAAAAGTAATTAACCGCCCATCTTATAAATGTGGCGGTTTTTTATCTGGGTTGACAAAGAAATTTAAATGTGATATAAATAAGACGACAATTGATAACAGTCCCCTAACCCTCTCCCCTTTGGGGAGAGGGAAAAAATTACGAAGCAATTTTGCGCCCGTAGCTCAGCTGGATAGAGCGTCGGACTTCGAATCCGCAGGTCGTGCGTTCGAATCGCACCGGGCGTGCCAGATAAGCCAAGGCAATTTTGAATATATCTTTTTGGGGCCATTAGCTCAACAGGTAGAGCAACTGCCTCTTAAGCAGGAGGTTGGAGGTTCGATTCCTCCATGGCCCACTTGCCGCGGTGGTGAAATTGGCAAACACGCTAGGCTTAGGACCTAGTCTCCAATTATATGGAGTTGAGAGTTCAAATCTCTCCCGCGGCACCAGGAAAGGGTTAAAATGGCTATGGAAAATTTAAAGGTAGAAATGTCCAAGAAAAGCGAATGTGAGCTTGTTTTCAAAATCGAGATTCCTCAAGTAGAAATAGAAAAGGAAATAGAATTGACATATAACGAGATTCAAAAGGAAGCTGTTATACCCGGTTTCCGTAGAGGAAAGGCGCCGCCTGCTTTTTTGAGGGAGAAATTTAAGTCTCGTTGTCAGGAAACTGTTTTAGAATCGCTCGTCCCAGACGCATTATCTCAGGTGGTAAAAGAGAAAGGAATTGACCCCGTTGCTCCGGCAGAGATTTCTGACCTTAAATTCGATTTTGATAAACGAGAACCAATATCTTTTCAGGCAACGGTTGAAGTGATGCCTCGTTTTGAGCCACGGAATTATAAGAAACTTAAGATAAAAAAAGAGATAAAAGTCGTGGGTGATTCTGAAGTAGGGGAAAGTCTGAAAGAACTGCAGAAAAGGAATGGACAGCTTGTGGTCTCCAGGGATAACGTGGTAGATAGAAAAAGTTATGTAGTAATCGATTATCAAGGATTCGGTAACGGTAAACCCTTGAAGGGGCTTCGAGGAGAAAATCAGTTGATAAGTATTGAAAATCCTATTTTTCTCCGGGAGTTTTCTGAAGGATTGATTGGCATGGAAAGAGATGGAGAGAAAAATGTTGAGGTGGATTTCCCGGATAATTATTTTAATAAAAAGTTGGCGGGGCATAAAATTCTCTTTAAGGTAAAGGTTAAAGAGATTAAAAAAATGCAATTACCAGAAATTGACGATGCTTTTGCTCAGGGATTAGGAGCTAAATCTTTGGGAGAATTGAAAGAGAAATTGAGGGAAAATTTGATTAGGCTGGAGGAGCATAAAACAAAAGAGGCAATGAGAGAACAGATTATTGACAGGCTAATTGAGAATAACACTGTGGTGGTTCCTAATTCTCTAGTTGAGAAACAACTCGATTATCTGATCTTAAAGATGAAGACTTACCTTCAGAGTCGCGGGCTTGCTTCCGAAGATATCGGGGCAGATGAGGAAGTCCTGCGGAAGAAATATCGTAACCTTGCAGAAAAACAAGTCCGCAGCACTTTAATTTTTGCCAGGATAGCTGAGAAAGAGAATATCCAGGTCGATTCTAAAGAAATAGAGAAAGAAATAGAGGAGACAATAAAATCAACTAAAGAAAAAGAAGAAGAAATAAAGAGATACTTTCATGAGAACATAGACCAAATCACAAGCAAAATGAGAGAGAATAAAGTATTTGACTTTTTAATAGAAAATGCTAAAATTATAAAAGAGAAGAGGAAATAGATACAAAAAAGTCCCCTCTCCCCTTGGGGGAGAGGGTTAGGATGAGGGGGTAATGTATGAAGTTAAAAACTTTTGGGCAGTTAATTCCCATGGTAGTTGAGCAGTCACAGAGAGGAGAGAGAGCCTTTGATATTTATTCCCGTCTTTTGAGGGATAGGATTGTATTTTTGGGCACACCTTTAACGGATGAAGTCGCTAATGTGATTATCGCTGAATTGCTGTTTTTGGAGGCAGAAGATCCTGATAAAGACATTTCCTTATACATTAACTGTCCAGGAGGAATAGTAACTGCTGGTCTTGCAGTTTATGATACGATACAATATGTTAAACCAAATCTCTCTTCGATATGTATGGGTCAGGCAGCCAGCATGGGAGCACTTCTTCTCGCAGCCGGGGCAAAGAAGAAACGATTTGCCCTGCCCAATTCCCGCATAATGATACATCAACCTCTGGGAGGAGTGCAGGGTCAAGCAACTGATATCGGCATTCAAGCTAAAGAAATTATGCGTATGAAAGCCAAGATGAATGAGCTTATGGCAAAACATACGGGTCAACCTCTGACGAAGATAGAGAAGGACACAGACCGCGATTTCTTTATGACAGCCGAAGAAGCAAAAGCCTATGGCCTGGTTGATGAAGTAATTAAGCAAAAAAAATAAAAGGTATGCTCGGAATTTGGTTTGATTGCTTCACCAAATTCCCTCGCTTTGGGAATACAAGGGTTTGAACCTGAAAGGTTAAAAGATGGTTGAACTTATTGATAGAAAAGAATCTTTAAGCTGCGTTTTCTGTGGCAAAAGTAAGAATGAAGTGAAAAAACTCATTGGCGGTCATGGAGTCTATATTTGTGATGAATGTATTCGGCTCTCTTACAATTTATTGAACAAAATCGCTATAGAGGAAGAAAAGAAAACCAGGAAAGTTCTACCCAAGCCATATGAAATTAAGGCTATACTGGATGAATATGTTATCGGGCAGGAGAGGGCTAAGAAGTTACTGGCGGTTGCCGTATATAATCATTATCAAAGGGTGGGTTTGGATTCTCTTTTACCAACTTCTCGGCAAAGAGTTGCTGACGAAGTGGAATTGCAGAAATCGAATATTCTATTGATTGGTCCCACAGGGACGGGAAAGACACTTTTGGCCCAGACTTTGGCTCGCTTGTTAGATGTTCCTTTCGCTATTGTCGATGCCACTGCATTGACTGAAGCTGGTTATGTTGGCGAGGATGTTGAGAATGTTGTTCTTAGGCTCCTGCAAAGCGCAAATTTCAATCGACATCGAGCTGAAAGAGGCATTGTATATATAGATGAGGTAGATAAGATTGCGCGCAAAGGAGATACCTTTTCGGTAACCCGTGATGTTTCTGGGGAAGGTGTCCAGCAGGCACTTCTGAAGATATTGGAGGGGACAATAGCTAATGTCCCTCCTATGGGGGGAAGGAAACATCCCCAGCAGGATTTTATCCCTGTGGATACGACTAATGTCCTGTTTATCTGTGGTGGAACGTTTAATGGTTTGGAAAAGATAATTGAAAGTAGAATTGGGGAGAAAACTTTGGGGTTTGGTGCACCAATAAAAAGGAAAAAAGAAAGAAATCTTAATGAGATTCTCTCATACATAGAACCAGAGGACCTTCTTAAGTATGGATTAATTCCTGAATTCATTGGTAGACTTCCGGTGATTGCCACGATGGAGGAGTTAGATAAGGTTGCTCTGGTCAGGATTTTGATTGAGCCAAAAAATGCTCTAATTAGGCAATTTAAGAAAATGTTCTCTCTCCAGAATGTAAAACTGACTGTAACCGGTGATGCTTTAGAGGAGATTGCCAGAAAAGCAATTAACAGGTCGAGCGGAGCTCGGGGGTTACGCACTATTATGGAAGATGTTATGTTAGATATAATGTACGATTTGCCTAACACAACCGACGTAGAAGAATGTATAATTAATGCTAAGGTTATAAATAAAGAGAAGGAGCCAGTGTTAGTACAAAAGAAAATGGTACAAAAAGGGAGGCTAAATTGATTACACCAGAAAAGTCTAAGAAATCGATTGTCATACCTGATGTCTTACCCCTTCTGCCAGTAAGAGATGTGGTAATATTCCCTTATATGGTTCTTCCGTTAGCAGTAGGACGGTCTAAATCGATTAAGGCTTTAGAAGAAGCAATGGCCCGAGACCGCTTAATTTTCCTTGTGACTCAGAGAAAGATTCAAACCGAAAATCCGGGAAAGGAAGATCTCTACTCAATAGGAGTAGTGGCAGAGATTCTCCAGCTTTTAAAGATGCCTGATGGTACGATTAAAATCCTCGTCGAGGGGTTAGAGAGAGCAAAAATTGCAGACTTTATTCCTCAACAGGGATTTATTCAGGTGAGGATTAAGAGGCATTTAGAAACATATGTTCCCAACCAGGAGCTCGAGGCTTTGATGCGTAATGTGATAACCTTATTTGAGAAATATGTGAAATTGAATCGTCGTATTCCCATAGAGACTATAATGTCAGTTTCCAACATTGACGATCCCAGCCGTTTAGCCGATATTATTGCATCTCATATCTCCATCAAAATACTTCAGGAGCAGCTTATTCTGGAAACATGGGATCCTAAAAAGAGGCTTACAGAGTTATCCAAAATTTTAACCGCTGAGAATGATATTCTTTCTATCGAGAAGAAGATTCAGGTGCGGGTGCGTGACCAGATTGAAAAGACACAGAAGGAATACTACCTGCATGAACAGATTAAGGCAATTAAAAAAGAACTGAAAGAAACAGATGACTACCAAAAAGAAGTAAGTGAACTGAGAGAGAAAATCAAAAAATCTAAGGCACCTCCGGAGGTAATAAAACAAGCAGAGAAAGAGATTTCTCGTCTGGAGAAAATGATGCCTTTCTCTCCAGAGGCCACGGTAATCAGGACCTATCTGGACTGGATAATTAGAGTACCCTGGGCTATCAGTACCAAAGACCAGCTGGATCTTAAAAGAGCTGAGAAGATTTTGGACGAAGACCATTATGGTTTGGATAAAGCCAAGCAAAGGATAGTGGAATATTTGGCTGTTTGTAAATTAACAAAAAAGTTAAAGGGACCAATTATCTGTTTTGTCGGTCCGCCGGGTACGGGCAAGACATCTTTAGGCCGTTCGATTGCTCGTGCTTTGGGTCGTAAGTTCATTCGTATGTCATTGGGAGGGATACGCGATGAGGCTGAGATTCGTGGCCACCGCAGGACATATATTGGTGCTCTGCCCGGGAGGATAATTCAGTCACTAAGTAAGATAAAATCGAGAAACCCTGTATTTCTACTCGATGAAGTGGATAAGATGGGTCAGGATTTTAGAGGAGACCCGGCAGCGGCTCTTTTAGAAGTTCTCGATCCCGAACAGAACAGCACTTTTTCCGATCACTATTTGGAGGTGGAATTTGATTTATCCGATGTAATGTTTATTACCACTGCTAATACTCTGTACACAGTTCCGTTTTCTTTAGCTGATCGAATGGAGATTATTAAGTTCCCCGGGTATACGAAAGAAGAGAAGATTAAGATTGCCCAAAAATTTCTCGTGCCAAAACAAGTCAAGGAAAATGGGTTAAATTCGGACAAATTAGTTATATCAGTGCGAGCATTAAATTTGATAATCCGCGATTACACCCTGGAGGCGGGAGTAAGAAACCTGGAAAGAGAGATAGCAAATGTCTGTCGCAAGGTAGCCAAAGAGTTGGCCTCAGAAAAGGGCAGAAAAGCTGTAAAAATTACTGCAAAAAACCTTCACCGTTATTTGGGCATTCCCAAGTACCACAGGGAGAAACCGGGACAGAACGAAGTGGGCGTAGCCACTGGACTTGCCTGGACAGAAGTGGGGGGAGATATTCTTTCTATTGAAGTTTCAATTATGAAAGGTAAAGGCAGTCTCACCCTTACCGGGAAACTGGGGGAGGTGATGAGGGAATCTGCTCAGGCAGCGCTTTCTTATGTTAGGTCTAATGCTGGTAAGTTAGGTTTACCCCAGGATTTTTACAAGGATAAAGAAATTCACATTCACGTCCCCGAGGGTGCGATTCCTAAAGACGGTCCATCGGCAGGGATTACTATGGCAGTTGCTTTAACTTCAGCATTAACTAATAGGCCAGTTAAGAAAGATGTGGCTATGACTGGAGAGATAACTCTAAGAGGGCGGATTTTATCCATAGGTGGATTTAAAGAGAAAATGCTGGCAGCTCATAGGTCGGGAGTAAAGACAGTTATCTTTCCCCGGGAAAATGAGAGGAACCTGAAAGAGATTCCCAAAGAAATCAAGAATAAATTGAAGTTCATACCGGTTAAGAACATAGATGAAGTATTGAAAATAGCTTTAGTTGCCAAGGGAAAGAGCAAAGCAAAGATAACCAGACGGAAGAGACTGGGCCGTCTACCATTGGGTCAGAGGTTACCAGGACTACAAGCAAAAGAAAAAACAGAATGGGAAAACAAAAGAGAGAACTAGGAATCGAGAACTAAGATTTACCTTTTTAGAAATTTTGTTCTACTCCGGGAGATATTTCTAACGGGGTAAAGTAAAACTTAGATAATCTTAGTTCACGTTCTTAGTTCTTAATTTTTATATAAGGAGCAGAAAAATGAAAAAATATCTTTTAACGCCAGGTCCTACTCCTGTTCCGGAAAGAGTTCTTTTAGCCTCAGCTCAGCCAATTATTCATCACCGCACTCCGGAGTGTGGTCAGATTCTTTCTGAAGATATAGAAGGATTGAAATACGTATTTCAAACAAAAAATGACCTTTTCATTTTTGCAGCTTCGGGAACCGGGGCGATGGAGGCCTGTGTGGTCAACCTCCTCTCTCCGCAAGACAAAGTTCTAATTGTTAACACGGGTGCATTTGGTAGAAGATGGGTAAATATTACTAAGTTATTTGGAATTGAACCAGAAGTTATTGAATATCCCTGGGGTAGAATAGCTAACCCTAAGGATGTAGAGAAGAAACTAAAGGAAATACCGGGAATTAAAGCTGTATTTACACAAAGCACAGAGACCTCAACCGGTGTGGTTAACGATATCCAGACAATTGGTAAAATAGTGGCAAAAACTGAGGCTGTCCTGGTGGTCGATGCGGTGAGCGGGCTAGGAGGACAGGAGCTGAACACCGATGAGTGGAATGTGGATGTGGTAGCTGGTGGCTCTCAGAAAGGGCTGATGGTCCCTCCAGGATTGGCTTTTGTCAGTATCAGCCAGAAAGCCTGGAAACTTGTAGAAAATTCTAAATTGCCAAAGTTTTACTGGGACTTTAAGGCATATAAGAAGTTTCTCGAGGAGAAAAAACAGACACCCTATACTTCGGCAGTAAGCTTGTTGTTGGGGTTGCAGGAAGCTTTAAGAATGATAAAAGAAGAAGGACTGGAGCAAGTCTTACAACGCCATGCAATCCTGGCTTCTGCTACAAGAAAAGGAGTAGAGGCGTTGGGTCTGGAGCTTTTCGCAGAAGTTCCCTGTAACGTGGTTACAGCAGTCAAAGTTCCCGAAGGAGTTGATGGGGTGCGGTTGGTTAAAATGATGCGTGACGAGTATGGAGTGGGAATTGCTGGTGGTCAAAGAGAATATAAAGGCAAAATTTTCCGCATCGCCCATCTGGGCTATATGGATAGATTTGATGTAATCATCGGGCTTTCGGCTCTGGAAATAGCATTGAGTAAGTTAGGATATAAAATCGAAGTAGGAAAAGGAATAGCTGCCGCAGAGAAAGAATTCCTGAAATAAGGAGTAGCAGACTTTAGTCTGCGTTCAAAAGGAGGTTTCCGTGAAGGTATTGGTTAGCGACAAATTAGCGGAAGAAGGCATAGAGTTATTGAGGAAAAGCCCCGATATAACAGTTGATGTGAAACTCAAACTGGAATCGCAGGAGTTGCTAAAGCACATTGGCGAGTACGATGCTCTTCTTGTGCGCAGTGCAACTAAGGTGACAAAAGAGGTAATTGACGCAGCAAAGAATTTAAAAGTCATTGGAAGAGCAGGGGTGGGAGTGGATAATATCGATGTTGAGGCGGCAAGTAAAAGGGGCATCCTGGTAATGAATACGCCCGGTGGAAATACGATTTCTGCAGCAGAACATACGATGAGCATGCTCTTAGCATTATCCCGCTGTATTCCCCAGGCTAACATATCTCTGAAGAGTAAGCAGTGGGAAAAGAAAAAATTCTTAGGAACCGAAATTTTCAAAAAGACCATGGGTATAATCGGCCTGGGTAGAATCGGAGGTGAAGTTGCAAAAAGAGCACAGTCTTTCGGGATGGAGATAATAGCTTGCGATCCCTATATTTCTAAGGCCCATGCGCGAGAGATTGGCGTTAAATTGGTCAGTTTTCCGGAACTTATTAAACAGGCAGACTATATAACAATTCATATTCCGTCAACTCCTGAAACTAAACACATAATTAATAAAGAAACTATCAGTCAGATGAAAAAAGGGGTGAGGATTATAAATTGTGCTCGTGGGGGAATCATAGATGAAGCTGCCTTAGCAGAAGCAGTGAAGTCGGGTAAGGTTGGTGGGGCAGCTCTCGATGTTTTTGAGAAGGAACCACCTTTTGACAGTCCCGTTCTGGGTCTGGAGAATATAATTGTTACACCACATTTAGGAGCTTCAACTGAAGAGGCTCAGATTAATGTGGCCAGAGATATTGCTGTGCAAGTTTTAGATTTCCTTAAGAAAGGTATTGTTCACAATGCAGTCAATATGCCAGAATTAGACCCTGAGAAAATGAAAACTTTGGGTCCCTATATTGATCTTTGCGAAAAATTAGGAAGGTTACAGGCACAGATAAGTGAGGGAGGGTTTACTCAGATTGAAATCCAATACTCAGGAGAGATTCTCCGTCACGAGATTAAGCCTTTAACCATTGCCCTGCTTAAGGGGCTTCTGGAGCCAGTTTTGGAAAGGGAAGTCAATTTTATCAACGCTCCTTTAATTGCTGAGGAGAGAGGGATTAGAGTTACCGAGTCTAAAGTGAGCAAAGTGGAAGATTTTGCCAACTTAATAGTAGTCCAGACAATGACAGAAAAAGGGGAGAATATAGTTGCCGGGACTCTTTTGGGGAAGAAGGAACCTCGTCTGGTAAGGATTGGCGAGTTCGATTTGGACGTTATTCCTGAAGGGTATATGTTACTCTGTTCAAATCTGGACAAGCCGGGAGTAATTGGTAAAATAGGAACGATTTTAGGAAATAGAAAAATTAATATAGCCGGGATGCAGGTAGGAAGAAAAATAGTTGGCGGGAAGGCACTAACTATCATCAATGTAGATTGTGATATTTCCAAAGAGGTTTTAAAAGAGATAGAAGGGATATCCGAAATTGTCGAAGTAAAA